>JBKBRG010000644.1:0-1505 GCA_046292325.1 Tabrizicola sp. | reverse complement strand
GCCCGAAGGTTCGCCGCCCGCGCGCCGTAAGGGGACAGCGCTGCCTCGGCCTCTTGCACCAGGGCTGATGCCCTTGCTCTTGCGCCGTCAAGCCCGAGCAGCGAAACGAAGGTCGCCTTGCCGGCGCTGGCGTCCTTCTGCGCCCGCTTTCCCAGCGTCGCACTGTCACCCGTCACATCCAGAATGTCGTCCGCGATCTGGAACGCCAGGCCCAGCGCGGCCGCATAGGCGCGCAACGGCTCTCTGTCCGCCCCGGCGATGATGGCCCCGGCCTCGGCAGCAAAGCCGATCAGTGCCCCGGTCTTGCCCGCCTGCAACGCGGTGATCTCTTCCAGTGTCAGGGGACGCACCGCCGTTTCCGCCGCGATGTCCAGCGCCTGACCGAGGACCATGCCGTCGATCCCCGATGCGCGCGCAAGGCCGGCAACCAGCGCCACCCGCACCTCTGCGGGGCCCAGGGCCGGGTCGCACAGCAGCTCGAAGGCCAGCGTCTGCAAGGCATCCCCCGCCAGCACGGCCGTCGCCTCGTCCCATTTCCGGTGCACGGTCGGTTGCCCCCGCCGCAGGTCATCGTCGTCCATGCAGGGCAGGTCATCGTGCACGAGCGAATAGGCATGCAGCGCCTCGATCGCCGCTGCCGCACTTATCGCCCGGTCCTCGGGGACCCCCAGAATCCTCGCGCCCTCCAGCACCAGGAACCCGCGCAGCCGCTTGCCTCCGCGCACCGCATAGCGCATCGCGGCGGTCACCGGCTGGTCCGCTCGGCCCGCCAACGCCGCCAGAAGCCGCGCCTCGCACAGCCCCGCATCCGCAGCCAACCGTTCCCGAAACGTCACATCCCCTCCGCCGGAGTCGTGCCCACCGCCCGGCCTTCCTGCGCCCGGATCAGTTCCACCTTCTCCTCGGCCTCGGCCAGCTTCTTCGCGCAATGCGCCTTCAGCGCCGCCCCCCGCTCATACAGCGCAATCGACTGTTCCAGCGGCACCTCGCCCCGTTCCAAAGCCCCCACGACCTGCTCGAGGGCGGCCATCGCCTCCTCGAAGCTCATCGTCTCCACCGGCTTGTCGCTCATCGGCCCCGCTCCTCCAGCACACCTGCATGCGCCGCCACCGAAGCCGCCAGCGCGCCCAGATCATAGCCACCCTCCAGCGACGATACCACCCGCCCGCCGGCAAAATCGCAGAGCCTTTCGGTCAGCCAGCGATAGTCCTCGGCCTGCCACTCCAATCCGGCCAGCGGATCATGGGCATGGGCATCGAACCCGGCCGATATGAGCAGCAGCTCAGGTTTCCAATCGCGCAGGGCCGGAAACACGACGGCCTCATAGGCCTCGCGCATCGCCGGCCCGCCAGACCCTGGCCGCAGCGGCACGTTCAGGATCTGCCCCTTCGCCCCCCGCTCGTCAGGCCTCCCGGTCCCCGGATAGAGCGGCATCTGGTGGCTGGAGACGAACAGACACCGCCCCTCGTCCCACAACAGATCCTGCGTCCCGTTGCCGTGATGCA
>JBKBRG010000643.1:714-1506 GCA_046292325.1 Tabrizicola sp. | reverse complement strand
ACGGAGAAGAGCGCGGTTTCCATTCAGTGATCCGTGAGATGGAAGGAGAAACGGAGGCTGGGGCCCGATCGGTCGATCCGGGTCGCAACCCGGAAGGCCCGGGCAATGGTGGCTTCGGTCAGGGCCGCGTCGGGCGCGGCATCGGCGATCACGCGGCCCTGGTCGAGGATCAGGACACGGTCGGCGAATTCGGCGGCCAGCGTCAGGTCGTGCAGGGTGCAGACCACGGCCAGCCCGAGTCCGCGCAGAAGCCGCAGGAGTTCCAGCTGATGCCGGATGTCGAGGTGGTTGGTCGGTTCGTCCAGCACCAGGATGCGCGGTTCCTGCGCCAGCGCGCGGGCGACCATGACCCGCTGACGCTCGCCGCCCGACAGGGTGCCGAAGCGGCGCTCGGCCAGATGGGCCAGGTCCATGCGATCCATCGCGGCATCGGTGACGGCCCGGTCGCGGGACCCCGGCCCCATGCCCTGCCGGTGCGGCAGGCGGCCAAGCGCGACGATGTCGCGGGTGGTCAGGGCAAAGTCGGTCGGCTGTTCCTGCAACACCGCCGCGACGATGCGCGCGGCCTGCCGCGCGGGGATGAGCCAGAGGTCGCGGCCTTCGACGATGACCGACCCGGACAGGGGGGCCTGATACCGGTAGAGAAGCCGCAGCAGCGAGGATTTCCCCGCCCCGTTCGCCCCGCAGATCGCCAGCACCTCGCCCTTGGCCAGGCTGAACGAGATGTCGTGCAGGATCGCGGGGGCGGGGGGCGGGCCCCAGGCGGCGGGGCGCCGGGAGCGGGAGGGCACA
>JBKBRG010000643.1:0-704 GCA_046292325.1 Tabrizicola sp. | reverse complement strand
GCTTCGGCCCCCAGGTGACATTGCGCAGTTCGAGGACGGTCACTGGATCGCCCCTTCGCGGGTGACGATGATCGCAGCCGGGATCCGCGCCGGCGTGGTGTCGCACAGTCGCGGTGGCGGCTCGGGCCCGGTCATCCGGCCGTCGTCGAGGCCGGCATGGCGGTTTGCGAAATCCACCAGATCGTCCAGCGGTTGATCGGGGTCGATGTCCCCGAACAGCCAGGTGGCCTTTCCGGTGGCGCGGTAGCCGACGATGCAGGGCGCGCCATGATCGGGAACGCAGCCCGCGAGGCAGGCGGTTCCGGAAACCTCGAACGTCTCGCCGAGATCGGCCGCGGCGATGGCGGCACGCAGGTTCTTCAACAGTTCGAAGCCCGGCTTGCAGGCCTCGCCCTTGTGCTTGCAGGCCTTGCACACAAGGATCTGGTGCGGCGCGGATCGCGCCACGGAATAGGGTCGGGCCCTCGGCCGCGGATCATCCATCGAACACTCCTTCCGGGACACCCCGCCCGGTGGTTATGGGTTTCGATGGCAGGTCTCCTGACTTGCGGGTCACCGCTTGCCCCCGCCTTCCCGGCTGTCGCCAGTGGCATCGGGGGGTCGCTCGCCGCTTACAGTTGCGGGGGCAGTCGGGGACTTGGCGGCTGATGCCTACACCTCACCCCGTTCCCTTTTCACCCGGCGGCGCTTGGCGCTGTGCCGGG
>JBKBRG010000642.1:0-1509 GCA_046292325.1 Tabrizicola sp. | reverse complement strand
CTGTTAGCCGGAAGCCGGACGGGGTGCAACGCCGTCACGATGCGGACGGCGTGGTCTCGATCGCGGCGGCGCGCGCCTTCAGCCGGGCGGCCCGGGCCGAAAGCGCCGGGCCGGGGTCGTCGGCGGTGATCTGCGCCTGACCGACGAGGCTGTCGATCGGAAGCAAGCGCGGCGGCGCCCCGGTGTCGGGCCCGAGAGCGTCAAGCTCGGGGAAGGGGGCACAGGCGGCAAGCGCACCAAGCAGGGCAAGGCAAAGGGCAGGCGTTCGCATGGTCACCCCGATGAGATGCCGGCAAGAGTAGCCGGGCTTTCCGCCGGGGAAAAGCCGCTGCCGCCGTTCGCGGCTGGCGGCCCGGTTCAGTTGCAGGTTGTCGTGCCCTGGAGGCAGAGCCGGCGATGGCGCGGCTTGGTCACGATGAACTGGCCGTAGGTGGCATCCTCGACCCCGACCATGAAGCCCGCGATCGCGGTCTGCAACTGGGCCTTGAACTCGACCGAAGTCTCGACCACGAACACGCTTTCCTGGTTGTTCAGCACCGGGATCTTCACGGCCTTCCATGCCTGGATGTCGGTCTGGGTCAGCGGCGGAACCTTGCCGCCCGGCGAGAACGAGAACAGAAGCCGATAGGTGCCATCGGTCGTCGTGCAGCCGCCACCGTTCACGCCCTGGCATTCGAGGCTGGTGATGCGCATCTTGACCGGGTGGCCGCCGGGGGTAAGGAAATCCATGACGTTCTGCAGGCCGTTCGCGAAGTCGGTCGAGATCGTGTCGCGCTGCCGCGACAGAAGGTCTGCGATACCATAGGCGGCCTTCTGGGTGACGTTGATCGTCCGGAACACGTCCCAGTAGATGAACATCGCCACCAGCGCCCAGACCACGAGCGGCAGCATCAACAGGCCCTCGGCAAGGACCAGACCGTCCTCGTCGTGAAGGAAGCTACGGAAACGGTGCTTGAGGCTTCTCATCGCGTCATGCCCCCGGTTCGTTCACGAAGACGGAGGTCACGATCATCGCGACCGATCCGTCGGGCTGGGTCGGCATCTTCACGCTGACCGCAGAGGTCGGGAACATCGGCCATTCCTTCAGGCAGATGCGCAGCAGCATGATGTCGTTGTCGGTGCCGTAGGCGAATTCGTTCGCCGGCGGCTCGTCGGTGTTCACATCGCTGGCCCGGTCCACGCAGGTGACCGGAGGCGCGTTCATCGCGAAATCTCCGGTGTTGATCGGCTGCATCCAGATCCGCATCCGGTTCATGCAGTTCGCCTTGGAATCGGACATGATCCCGCTTTCGCAGATCCGCTCCTTCAGGTTCTGATGCGTGACGTTGCGCAGGTTGCCCAGCCGGATCTGGCGGATGACCTCGTCCACGCCACGTTCGAACATCACGTAGCGCGCCATGTACATGCTGCTTTCGAACGAAGCGGTGAAGACCAGGAACACGATCGGGAACACGAACAGGAACTCGATCGTCGCTGTCCCCGAGTCGTCCTTCAGGAAGCGACGGAGCG
>JBKBRG010000641.1:0-1518 GCA_046292325.1 Tabrizicola sp. | reverse complement strand
CACGCGGATGCCGTCGCGCTTGTTCGAGGTGACACCGGCCGCGACCAGCGCGTCCTCGGTGATCTCGGCCTTGGCGTCCAGCTTGCCCGCGGCGATGAACTTCTCGATCATCCCGAGGTTGACCACCGCGTAGTGCAGTTTGTTCGGCTTGTTGAAGCCGCGCTTCGGCAGGCGACGATACAGCGGCATCTGGCCACCTTCGTAACCGCCGAGCGCCACGCCCGAGCGGGATTTCTGGCCCTTGATCCCGCGGCCGGCGGTCTTGCCCTTGCCCGAGCCCGGACCGCGCGCAACGCGCTTCTTCTTCTTCGCCGCGCCTTCGTTGTCGGCGAGTTCATGCAGTTTCATGTCGCTTCTCCTTGCCGGATGCGCCCCCGAAGCGAGAACGGGACACCCACGGCTTTTCTTGATTCTCATGGCCGCACATGGCCACCCCGGCGCGATACAGCACGAGGCCGCGAAAGGCAAGGCCAAGGCTGCTCACGGTGGGCAACCCTGCCTTTTCCCCGTAGGGTCAACAGCTTAGCGGATTTCGTCGGGGTGCAGTCATCCTTGGCCGGGTCGGGTCAGGCGCCGACCGGCGAGGCGGGCTTGCCCTACGTCTCGTCCCGGAAGGAGGAACGCCCTTTCTGGGCATCACCGCCCCGAAGGCCCGAACACGCAGAAACGCCGCCGCATTTCCGCGAGGGCGTTCCCCTTTCGACAGGCGGTGGGCTTTTTGCCCGGCTTGTCTTGGCGCGATGCAGTCGGGGTGAACCCCGACCTGCTTAGCCACGCTCTTCGATGATCTGGACCAGGTGGCTGATCGAGTTCACCATGCCGCGCACCGAAGGGGTATCCTCCAGCTCGCGGGTGCGGTTCAGCTTGTTCAGGCCGAGGCCCTTCAGCGTCGCGGTCTGCACCGCCGGACGACGGGCGGCCGAGCGGATCTGCTTGACGACGATGGTCTTCTTCTTGTCAGCCATCCTCAGGCCTCCACGGTTTCGGCTTCGGGCTTCCGAAGGATTTCGGCGACCTTCTTGCCACGGCGCGACGCGACCTGACGGGGCGAGGTCTCGGCCTTGAGCGCGTCGATGGTGGCGCGGATCATGTTGTAGGGGTTCTGGCTGCCGATCGACTTGGCGACGACATCCTGCACGCCCAGCATCTCGAACACGGCGCGCATCGGGCCACCCGCGATGATGCCGGTCCCGGCGACGGCGGTCCGCATCACGACGCGGCCGGCGCCATGGCGGCCTTCCATGTCGTGGTGCAGCGTGCGGCTGTCCTTCAGCGGCACGCGAATCATGCTGCGCTTGGCCTGCTCGGTCGCCTTGCGGATCGCTTCCGGCACTTCCTTGGCCTTGCCCTTGCCAAAGCCGACGCGACCGCGCTGGTCGCCGACGACCACCAGAGCCGCAAAGCCGAAGCGCTTGCCACCCTTGACGGTTTTCGAGACGCGGTTGATCGCGACCAGACGGTCGGCGAATTCCGGGGTTTCTTCGGGCCGGTTGTCGCGACGGTCGTCACGACGCTCCC
>JBKBRG010000640.1:0-1520 GCA_046292325.1 Tabrizicola sp. | reverse complement strand
GGTCGGGCCAGGCGGGGTCGGCCGGGTCGTGCTTCAGGTGCTGGCGCCACAGCACGGTGGCGATGTCGGCCATGCCCATCGGCGCGCCGGGGTGGCCCGAGTTGGCCTGCTGCACGGCGTCGACCGCGAGCATGCGGATCGCGTCGGCGAGGGTCTTGAGGCTGGGAGTCATGGCGTCGTCGTGTCGGGGTGTCGTTTCAGGCGCGGCGGGTGGGATCGATGGCGAACCGCGCAGCGGGAGCCCTTGCCGGCGCACGCCACCGATGCGGCTTCGCCGCTCCGTCGGCGTGGCCCCCGCGAGGGGAGGCGGCCGCAGGCCGCTTCGGCGGTGGGCCTAGCCTCGCTTCTTCATTTCCATCATGCGCAGGATCATCGGCGTGAAGATCAGCTGCATCGCCAGCCCCATCTTGCCGCCCGGGATCGCGATCGTGTTCGGCCGCGTCATCATCGAGTCGTGCAGCATCGACAGCAGATACGGGAAGTCGATGCCCTTCGGGTTCGCGAAGCGGATCACGACCATGCTCTCGTCGGCGGTCGGGATGTCGCGCGCGATGAACGGGTTGCTGGTGTCGACCAGCGGCACGCGCTGGAAGTTGACGTGCGTCTGCGTGAACTGCGGGCAGATGTAGTTCACGTAGTCGGGCATGCGGCGCAGGATCGTGTCGACGACCGCCTCGTGGCTGTAGCCGCGCTTGGTCTTGTCGCGGATCAGCTTCTGGATCCACTCGAGGTTGATCGACGGCACGACGCCGATCAGCAGGTCCGCGTGGCGGGCGACGTTGACCTTGTCGGTCACGACAGCACCGTGCAGACCCTCGTAGAACAGCAAGTCGGTGTCGGGCGGGATGTCTTCCCAGGGCGTGAAGGTGCCGGGCGACTGCTTGTACGGCTCGGCTTCCTCCTCGTTGTGCAGGTACTTGCGGATGCGCCCGGTGCCGTTCTCGCCGTACTGACGGAACAGCTGCTCGAGCTCCTCGAACAGGTTCGCCTCGGGGCCGAAGTGGCTGAAGTGGCGGTTGCCGGCGGCCTCGGCCTCTTTCATCTTCGCGCGCATCTCGGCGCGGTCGTAGCGGTGGAACGAGTCGCCCTCGACGATGGCGGCATTGATCTTCTCGCGCCGGAAGATGTGCTGGAAGGTCTGCGTGACCGTGGTCGTACCGGCGCCCGAGGAGCCGGTGATCGCGATGACGGGATGGCGGCGGGACATGGCGTGACTCTCGAGGATGGAATTCAGTTGGCGCCGCCGGGGGCGAACGACGAGAACAGCGAGCGCGTGTTGAACAGCGGCGAGCGGAATGGCTTGTCCTGCCCGGTGTCGTACTCGTGGTGGTAGCGGTCGAGGCGGTCGACCTCGTCGCGCGAGCCGAGGATCACCGGGATGCGCTGGTGGATCGCGGTGGGCTGCACGTCGAGCATGCGTTCGCGTCCGGTCGAGCAGCGCCCGCCGGCCTGCTCGATCAGCATCGCCATCGGGTTGGCCTCGTACATCAGGCGCAGCCGGCCGGGCTTGGACGGGTCCT
>JBKBRG010000639.1:0-1522 GCA_046292325.1 Tabrizicola sp. | reverse complement strand
CTGCAACGATGGCACGATCCGCGACTGGGTGCGCCATGCCAAGTTCAACGTGACGCAGGGCAAGAACTGGGACCGCTCGGGCGCCCTGGGGCCCTGGCTCGTGCCCTTCCGCGACCCGGCCCAGATCCTGGACATCGCGCTGGAGACCCGCGTGAACGGCGTGCTGCGCCAGTCGGACCGCACCGGGCGGATGCTGTTCCCGGTGGCGCGGCAGATCGCCTACATCTCGACCTTCACCACGCTGGTGCCGGGCGACATCATCGTCACCGGCACCCCCACCGGCGCAGGTGCGCGGCTGGACCCTCCGGTCTGGCTGAAGCCGGGCGACGTGGTCGAGGTCAGCGCCGAGGGGATCGGGACGCTGCGGAACGGGGTGGCCGACGAATGACCGGGGCAGAGATCGAAGCCGCCGCCGAGATGCTGTTTCAGGCCGAGCGCACCGGCCGGCAATGCGGGCTCTTGTCGCTTCTGCATCCGGGGCTGACGCTGGACGAGGCCTATGCCGTGCAGGCGGCGCTTGTCGCGCGCAAACGGGCTGCCGGGGCGCGGGTGATCGGCTGGAAGATCGGCCTGACCAGCCGCGCCATGCAGCAGGCGCTGGGGATCGACACGCCCGATTCCGGCGTGCTTCTGGACGACATGCTGTTCGCCCATGGCGCGACCGTGCCGAGGGGCCGCTTCATCCAGCCGAGGGTCGAGGCCGAGATCGCCTTTGCCACCCGCGCGCCCCTGCACGGACCGGGCGTGACGCGCGACGAGGTGCTGGCCGCGACCGACTGGGTGGCGCCCGCGCTCGAGATTCTCGACACCCGCATCCTGCGCGCCGATCCGGCGACGGGCCGGGCGCGAACCATCACCGACACGGTCAGCGACAATGCCGCCAATGCCGGGATCGTGCTGGGGCCCGAGCGCCACGCCGCCCATGCCTTCGACCTGCGCTGGGTCGGGGCCATCGTCACCCGCGACGGGGTGGTGGAGGAAACCGGCCTCGGCGCAGGCGTGCTGAACGATCCGGTGACCGGGATCCTCTGGCTGGTCCATCGCCTTGCCCGCTATGGCCAGGGGGTCGAGGCGGGACAGATCCTCCTGTCCGGTTCGTTCATCCGGCCCGTCGAGGCGCCACCGGGCAGCCGGTTCCACGCCGATTTCGGCCCCTTCGGCGAGGTCGGGCTGGACTTCGGCTGAGGCGCCGCCGCGGCCCCGCCCCTGCCGCGGCAGAAAGCGCCGCCCGCCCCTTCAACCCCGGGGAATTCCGCCCTATCTCTCGGGAATGACGAACCCCGCACCCGACAGCATCGCCCCCTCGCTCGCCTTCATCGAACAGTTGGCGCACGAGGCGGTCTCGACCCTGCCCGAACCCTTCCGCGAACCCGCGACCCATGTCCGCCTGCGGGTCGAGGAATTTCCCGACGACACCATGCTGGAGGAGCTGGACATCGAGGATGCCTTCGACCTGACCGGCCTCTACGACGGCATCCCGCTGACCGAGAAATCCACCGCCGAGCAGGTGACGCGCCCCGAT
>JBKBRG010000638.1:0-1525 GCA_046292325.1 Tabrizicola sp. | reverse complement strand
ACGCGCGCCGGGGCCGGTTTCGACTTCAAGCTGGGCGTGATGGTCGAAACCCCGCGCGCGGCGCTGCGGGCGGGCGACATCGCCCAGCATGCGTCCTTCCTGTCCTTCGGCACCAACGACCTGACGCAGATGACCTACGGCCTGAGCCGCGATGACGCGGGGCGGTTCATGAACACCTATGTCCGGCAGGGCGTCTTCCCCGAGGATCCCTTCCACATCCTCGACGTGGACGGGGTGGGAGAGCTGTTGCACATCGGGGCCGAACGGGGGCGAAAGACGCGGAAGGACCTGACACTTTCGATCTGCGGCGAACATGGCGGCAACCCGGAATCCATCGACTTCTGCCGCCGTGCCGGGTTCGATTATGTCTCGTGCTCGCCCTACCGGGTGCCCATGGCACGGCTGGCCGCGGCGCACCTTGCGCTGGCGGACAGGAAGAAAAGTGTTTGAAAACAAGTGTTTGCGCCGGAATCCCGGTTTTCTTCGGCGATATTTCGCTCATGCAGCATGGAATTCTGTTGTAATCCTGCAACAGCGGTGGACCCTGGCCGCCGCTTCTCCTAACTGACCCGCTGCTTGCCAGGGCGGGGGGACTTCCGCCGGGAAACCAAGGACGGAAGAGCAGGATGAAACGAACCATCGCGACGCTGGCGCTGGCCCTTGGCCTGGCGATCGGCCCGGCCATGGCCGAGACCGGCTGGAAGGCCGGCATGTTCGGCCTGACGCCCGCCATGCCCGCTTTCGGGACCGAGTTGAAGCGTCTGCCGGCCCCGGACCTTTCGGCCACGCTGCCCGCCGATGCCCTGACCGGGGGCATCACCGAGGACTGGCTCAGGGCCCAGCCCGCACCTTCGGGCGATGCAGAGTGGCAATGCCTGACCGAGGCGCTGTATTTCGAGGCCCGCGGCGAAAGCCTGGAGGGCCAGATTGCCGTGGCCGAAGTGATCCTGAACCGCGTGGACAGCCCGCTTTATCCCCGCACCGTCTGCGGTGTGGTCAAGCAGCGGGGCGGCGGGGGGTGCCAGTTCTCCTATGTCTGCTCCGGCAAGACGAAGATGCGGGAACGCGCCTCGGCCGATCTGGCGGGGCGCATTGCCCGCGCCATGCTGGACGGGGCGCCCCGCCGGCTGACCGAAGGGGCCACCCATTTCCACACAAGGGGCGTGAGGCCCGGCTGGTCCAAGCGCTTTCCGCGCACCGCATCGATCGGCGCGCATGTGTTCTACCGCCAGCCCGGCTCGCGCGGGTGATGTCGCCAATCGCGGCTTCCCTGACGCCTTCCCGCTTGGCCCGCGCGCCGCGCGTGGTATGACGGGCCGAACGGCGGAGGACCCCGATGAGCGACATAGAGCTGGCTTTCGCCCATCCCGAGGATCGGGCCGAAGCGTCCGCCGGGGCGGCGCCACGCGACCGGATCAGCTTGCGCGACCACATCGTCGAGGCCGAGATCGGCGCCTTCCAGAAGGAACGCGGCCACAAGCAGCGCCTGCGCTTCAACGTGGTGGTCGAGGTGCGCCCGGTGACC
>JBKBRG010000637.1:0-1532 GCA_046292325.1 Tabrizicola sp. | reverse complement strand
GGACGTGTTCGACGGGCTGAAACCGGGGCCGGGGGCGCTGAAAGAGGCCCTGCGCGACTACGAGGTCGAGACCGACGAACCCTTCCCGCAGGATCCGGCGCGCCAGCGGGCCGAGGTGCTGCGGTCGATGGCGCGCGCCTGGGAAGGCACCTCGGCGCGTCTCTTGCGGCAGGCCAAGGGCGCGCCGGAGGAGGCGGCGCTGGGTCTTGTCGTGCAGGAGATGGCACAGGGCATCGGCCAGGGGATCAGCGGCTCGGGCGTGATCCAGTTCGTCGATCCGGTCACCGGCCAGCCCCAGATCACCGGGCGCTATCTGGGCCAGAGCCAGGGCCGCGACGCGCTGAAGACGACCGAGGCGCTCTATCTGACGCGCGACCCGCGCGGACCGTCGCTGGAGGACGTGGCCCCCGAGATCTTCGCCAAGCTGGTCGAATATGGCGCGGCCTGCCGGACCCGCCTGCGCGAGGAGATGCAGATCGAGTTCACCATCGAGGACGGCCGGCTTGCGGTGCTGGACGCGGTGAAGGTGCAGAGGTCGGCCCGGGCGGGGCTGCGCATCGCGGTGGCGCTGGCCGAGGACGGGATCATCCCGAAGGAAGAGGCGGTCTTGCGGGTGGAACCCCGCGCGCTCTCGGAACTCCTGCACCACCAGGTGGATCCGCGCGGGGCGCGCGACGTGATCGCCAAGGGCATCGCGGCCTCGCCGGGCGCGGCGACGGGGGTTCTGGTCTTTTCCTCGAGCGCGGCACAGGCGGCGGCGGCGCGGGGCGAGGCCTGCATCCTCGTCCGGCGCGAGACCGCACCTGAGGACATCCGCGGCATGCATTCGGCGGTGGCGGTGCTGACGGAACGCGGCGGCATGACCAGCCACGCGGCGGTGATCGCGCGGGGGCTTGGCCTGCCCTGCGTGGTGGGGGCCTCGGACCTGCGGCTGGATGCGCGCGACCGCAAGATGATCGCGGCGGACGGCAGGGTGTTCCGCGAGGGCGACGTGGTGACGCTGGACGGGTCCAAGGGCGAGGCGCTGGCGGGTGCGGCCGAGATGCTGCCCCCGGCGCTGGACGACAGCTTCCGCCGGCTCCTCTCCTGGGCCGACGAGGTGCGCGACATCGGGGTGCGCGCCAATGCCGACACGCCCTCGGACGCCGAGACCGCGCGCAAGTTCGAGGCCGAGGGCATCGGCCTCTGCCGCACGGAACACATGTTCTTCGACGAGGACCGCCTGGTCGTCATGCGCGAGATGATCTTCGCCGATGCGCCGGGCGACCGGGCGGCGGCGCTGGCGCGGCTTTTGCCGATGCAACGGGCGGATTTCGTGCAGCTCTTCGAGATCATGCAGGGGTTGCCGGTCTGCATCCGCCTGTTCGACCCGCCGCTCCACGAATTCCTGCCCCAGACGCGCGAGGGACTGCGCGAACTGGCCGAGGCGCTGGACCGCCCCCTGTCGGAAGTGACCCGCAGGGCCGAGGCGCTGACCGAGGTCAACCCGATGCTGGGGATGCGCGGGGTGCGGCTGGGGGTGGTGCTGCCGG
>JBKBRG010000636.1:0-1533 GCA_046292325.1 Tabrizicola sp. | reverse complement strand
AGGAAGAGGCGCGGCGGGCGGTGATCTCCTGCGCGCCGCTGGTCAGCCCCTCGACCGAGCAGCTTCTGGTCGTGGACATCGGCGGGGGATCGACGGAACTGGTCTGGATCGACCTGAGCTCGGTGCCGCCCGCCGACCGCGCGCGGGCGATCATGCGGCTGCACATGGGGTTCAACGCGCAAGGAGAAGGGGCGGTGGCGCGGGTGGTGGACTGGATCAGCGTGCCCCTGGGAGTGGCAACGCTGAAGGACCAGTTCGGCGATGTCGATGACGATTCCGCCCGTTTCGCGCTGATGAGCTGGTTCTTCGAGGAGAACCTTTCCAGCTTCAGTCCCTACAATGCCGAGAACCCGCGGGAAGGCTTCCAGATCATCGGCACGTCCGGCACGGTGACGACCGTGGCGGCCTCGTTCCTGAACCTCAAGCGCTATGACCGGACCAAGGTCGACGGGTTGCAGATGACCTCGGACCAGATCGACCTCGTCATCCGCGAATATCTTGCGCTTGGGCCCGAGGGGCGACGGGCGGATCCCCGGATCGGGCGCGACCGGCACGCGCTGATCATGTCGGGCGCGGCGATCCTGCAGGCGCTGATGCGGATCTGGCCCACCGACCGCTTGTCGGTGGCCGACCGGGGGCTTAGGGAAGGGCTTCTCTATGCGCAGATGAGCGCGGACGGTGTCTTGGAGGACGGGCCCTACACATGACCGACAAGCCGACCCCGGGAAAGCCGACTTCGGGCCGCGGCCAGCGCGAGCTGCGGGTGCGGGTCAAGACCGCCAAGGGGCGCAAGCTGTCCTCGACCCTGTGGCTGGAGCGGCAGCTGAACGACCCCTACGTCCAGCGCGCCCGGCGCGAGGGCTATCGGGGCCGGGCCGCCTACAAGATCATCGAACTGGACGACAAGTATGGCTTCCTGAAGCCCGGCGCGCGGGTGGTGGACCTCGGCTGCGCGCCCGGCGGCTGGTGTCAGGTGGCTGTGGCGCGGGTCAATGCCCTGGGACAGAACCCCAGGAAGCCGCGCGGCACCGTTCTGGGGGTGGATCTGCAGGAGGTCGAGCCGATCTCGGGCGCCGAGATCCACCAGCTGGATTTCCTGGCCGACGACGCCGACCAGAAGGTGAAGGGCTGGCTTGGCGGTCGCGCCGATGTGGTGATGTCGGACATGGCCGCCGCGGCCAGCGGGCACAAGGCCACCGACCATCTGCGGATCGTTGCCCTGGTCGAGGCGGCGCTGGCCTTCGCCTTCGACGTGCTGGAGGACGGCGGGACCTTCGTCGCGAAGGTGCTGGCGGGCGGGGCCGAGAACGAGATGCAGGCGATGCTGAAGCGCAATTTCCGCAAGGTGGCCAATGTCAAGCCTCCGGCCAGCCGGTCCGACAGTTCCGAGAAATTCGTGGTGGCGATGGGCTACCGCGGGCGCGAGATCGACGGCGGGGCAGGGCAGTCAAAGCAGGCATAGCCCGCGCGCCCTTCCTGCGGCTTCGACCGCTCGTCGCCGGGGGCAGCGGGAAAGGCGCGCAGATCGCCGAC
>JBKBRG010000635.1:0-1540 GCA_046292325.1 Tabrizicola sp. | reverse complement strand
GGGGGTGACGACCCGGGTCATCACCGATGACGATGCCGACGACAACCACGGCGTCCTGATGCGCCAGCGGGACGGGACGCTGCTGTAATCCCGCCTCGTTGCTTGAACCGGACGCGGGATCGGATAGGGTTCCGCACCGGGCGGAAGAGGTCTGGCGCCGTGCGCATCTTCGGAGTGATCCTTGCAGGGGGGCAGGGCCGCCGCATGGGCGGTGCCGACAAGGCGCTGGTGCCGCTGGCCGGACGCCCGCTGATCGCACATGTGCTGGATCGGCTGGAGCCGCAGGTCGAGCGGGTGCTGATCTCGGCCAACGGAGATCCGGATCGGTTCGCCGGCTTCGGGTGCCGTGTCGTCGCGGATGATCGTCCCCGTGGCCCGCTGTCTGGCATCCTGGCCGGGCTTCGCGCGGCAGCGGAAACGGGTGCGACGCATCTCGTCTCGACCCCGGTCGATACGCCCTTCCTGCCGGGCGATCTGGTGCCGCGGCTGCTGCTGGCGGCAGAAGGATCGGCCGAGGGGCTGGCCATGGCCGCGGACGCCAGCGGGGATCACCCGGCCACCGCGCTCTGGCCCGTGGGTCTGGCGCCGGCCCTGGCCGCCTTTCTGGACGCGGGCGAAGCGCGCGTCCTGCGCTTTGCCGAGACGCACGGCGTTGTCCGTGCCCCGTTCCCCGACCCGCGCGCCTTCCAGAACCTCAACACGCCCGGCGAGCTTGCCGCCGCCGAGGCCCTGATCCGGGCGGTGTCATGAAGGTCTATGGTGTGATCGGCTGGAAGAATTCCGGCAAGACCAGCCTGATGGAACGCCTGGTGGCCGAGATAACCGGGCGCGGCTTCTCGGTCTCGACCGTCAAGCATGTGCATCACGCGGTCGATCTGGACCGGCCGGGCAAGGACACCTACCGCCACCGCCAGGCCGGCGCGCGCGAGGTCGTGCTGGCGGCGGCCGACCGCCTTGCGATCCTGGTCGAACATCGCGGGCCCGAGCCGGAGCTGACGCAGGTGCTTGCGCGGCTTGCCCCGGTCGATCTGGTGCTGGTCGAGGGTTACAAGCGCGACGCCCACCCCAGGATCGAGGTCTGGCGGACCGAGACCGGCCAGCCACTGATCCAGAGCGGCGACCCGCTGGTGCGGGCGGTTGCGACCGATGCCGCGATTTCGCTGCCGGTGCCGGTGCTTGACCTGAACGACACGCGGGCGGTGGCCGATTTCATCCTGCGCGAGGTCGGGCTTGTTTGACCGGGTGATCGTGGTGGACTGGTCGGGTCGGGGCACGCCAAGCCCCGCCCGACCGTCCAGGGACGCGATCTGGGCCGGCCTGTGCGAGGACGACCGTCAGGAAGAAACCTACTTCCGCACCCGCAGCGAGGCTTCGGACTGGCTGGCGGCCCGGCTGGCCGAGGGCGGGCGGCAGCTCGTCGGCCTCGACTTTCCGATGGGCTATCCTGCCGGCTTCGCGCGCTGCATGACCGGCCGGGATGACGCCCGCGCCCTGCATGGCTGGCTGGCCGAGCAGATCGAGGACGGGCCGGACAACCGCA
>JBKBRG010000634.1:0-1544 GCA_046292325.1 Tabrizicola sp. | reverse complement strand
CTTCCTCTACAACACGGGACCTGAGTCCGCCAGCGGCAAGCGCGGCGTGTATCGCACGTTCGCGGCCGAATGCCAAACCGATTTCCCCAGCCGAAAGGCAGCCGATGAAGCCGTTTGCGCCATCGGGCGCGTGCAGCTTGGTCTTGCCCCGTTCCGACCCGTCGCTGGCCTGGATCAGCGTCGCCGCCGTGCCCTTGACCAGCCAGTCCTTCACCTTCTCGTAGCCCGTCACCGCCTCGCCGGCCTTGCGGGCCATCGACAGAAGGTCGACCGTCCGCTGTGCCACCAGCGCCTCGACGAGATCGGCCAGGTCATCCGGCGCCTTCACCGGCTGACGGGCCGCGCGCGAGAAGAGGTTCTTCTTCACCGCCTTCTCGATCGCTGACCGGTCGGCCGAAACATAGATCCCCCGGCCCGGCAGCTTGCCCAGGACATCCGGGGCGACCTGCCCGTCAGGCCCGACGCAAAAGCGGATCAACCCCGCCTTGGGCTGGCTTTCCCCGGTCGCAATGCATTTGCGTTCCGGTTCGTCCCGATCCTTTTCCCGGCCGCCGCGCGTCATTGCGCGTAACCCCGAGGCCTGAGATCAGGCCTCGGCCTCCTCGTCGTCGGCAGCCTCGTCTTCGGGCTGCTCCAGTTCCGCCGGATCGACCCAGCCCAGCATGACACGCGCGGTCATGATCAGGTTCTGCGCCTCTTCGAGCGACATGTCGAACTTCTCGAGGACGCCCTCGTCCTTCTTGCGCTGGCCGTTTTCCGTGGTCCAGCCGCCGGCCAGTTCCCAGTCGGCGCAGGTGGCGAAGTCTTCGAGCGTCTTGATCCCGTCCTTGGCCAGCGCCTCCAGCATCTGCGGGGTCAGGCCCTCGAAGTTCACCAGGCTGTCCTCGACCCCCAGCTTGCGGGCGTTTTCCATCGCCTTGGCATTGGCCGCCTCGAGGTGGTCGCGGGCGCGGGCCTGAAGCTCGGCCGCCGTGTCCTCGTCGAAGCCGTCGATGGACAGCAGTTCGTCAAGCTCGACATAGGCGACTTCCTCCAGGTTGGTGAAGCCTTCGGCGACCAGAAGCTGGGCCATCATCTCGTCCACGTCGAGCGCATCCATGAACAGCTTGGTGCGTTCGGCGAATTCGGCCTGGCGGCGCTGCGATTCCTCGGCCTCGGTCAGGATGTCGATGTCCAGACCGGTCAGCTGGCTGGCCAGACGGACGTTCTGGCCGCGACGGCCGATGGCCAGCGACAGCTGCTCATCGGGGACGACAACCTCGATCTTCCCGGCCTCTTCGTCGAACACGACCTTCGACACCTCGGCGGGCTGCAAGGCGTTCACGAGGAAGGTCGCGGTATCCTGGTTCCACGGGATGATGTCGATCTTCTCGCCCTGAAGCTCGTTCACCACGGCCTGCACGCGGCTGCCGCGCATGCCGACGCAGGCGCCGACCGGGTCGATGGAGTTGTCGTAGCTGATGACGGCGATCTTCGCGCGGCTGCCGGGGTCGCGGGCCACGGCCTTGATCTCGATGATGCCGTCGTAGATCTCCGGCACTTCC
>JBKBRG010000633.1:0-1546 GCA_046292325.1 Tabrizicola sp. | reverse complement strand
CCGCTTCTGGGGCGGTCGGTCTTTGTCACCAATGGCGAGGACTGGCTGCGCCAGCGCAGGATCATCGACCCGGCCTTCGAGGGCGGCCGGCTGCGTCAGGCCTTTCCGGCGATCCTGGCTGCGGCCGAGGCGGCGGTGGCGCGGATGGGCGAGGGCGAGGCAGAGGTGGAGCTTGCCGCCAGCCACGCGGCCGCGGACGTGATCTTCCGCACGCTCTTTTCGATCCCCATCGAGGACCGGGTGGCGCAGGCGGTGTTCCACGAGTTCCGCGCCTATCAGCGCAGCGCCCCGATCCTGAACCTGGGGGCCTTCCTGCGGCTGCCGGCCTGGGTGCCGCGGCTGCACCGGGGGGCGACGCGGCGGTCGGCGCGGGAGATCCGGGGGTTGATCGAGGGGCTGACGGCGGAACGGGCAGCGGCCATCGCGGCCGGCACCGCGCCCGAGGATCTGGCGACCAGGATCATGACGACGCCCGATCCGGTGACGGGCGCGCGCTTCGGGACCGCAGAGATGGTCGATCAGGTGGCGATCTTCTTCCTTGCCGGGCACGAGACCAGCGCCTCGGCCCTGGCCTGGGCCCTGTATCTGCTGGCCACGCACCCGGACGTGCAGGATCGGGTTGCTGCCGAGGCGGCGTCGCTGCGGCCGGAGTTCGGCACGCTTGGCGATTTGCGCCTGACCCGCGATGTGTTTCGCGAGGCGCTGCGGTTGTATCCCCCCGTGCCGATGCTGGTGCGCGAGACGCTGCGCCCGGAGGAGTTCCGGGGTCGCAGGCTCCGGCGCGGGGCGCAGGTGGTCATCAGCCCCTGGCATCTGCACCGTCACGAAAGGCTGTGGGAGAGGCCGGATGCCTTCGATCCCGACCGCTGGGCGGGCGAGGTGCCGCAGGCAGGCTATCTGCCCTTCTCGCGCGGGCCGAGGGTCTGTCCCGGCGCGGGTTTTGCCATGCTGGAGGGCACGCTGATCCTGGCGCATCTGCTGCGCGCCTTCCGGTTCGAGGCGCTGCCCGACAGGGTGCCGGTGCCCGTGGCGCATCTGACGGTCAGGGCGCGGGACGGGATCTGGCTGCGGGTGTCGCAGCGGTAGGGCAACGGCACCCGGCCGGGCGGCGGCGGGCTTGCGGAAGCCGGGGCGCCTCCGGCGGGAGTATTTGGGAAAAGAGCAAGGGCAGAGGCGCGCGGCGCGCCGGATGTCCGGTCAGAGAAGCTCGACCCGGTAGCTTTCGATCACGGTATTTGCGAGCAGCTTGTCGCACATCGCCTTGACCGCGGCTTCCGCCTTGCCGGCATCGGTTTCGGCCAGGTCGAGTTCGATCACCTTGCCCTGCCGCACGCCGTTCACCCCGGAAAAGCCGAGCGAGCCGAGCGCGTGGCGGATCGCCTCGCCCTGGGGGTCGAGGACGCCGGATTTCAGCATGACGGTGACGCGGGCTTTCATCGGGGCCTCCCGGGGTTGGTCTGGCCCGTCCTTAGCGAAGGGGCGGGCAGGGGGCAAGGGGGGCCCGGCCCGGGCACGGCGGGCGGCGGGGGCGCGGCCGGCGGGCGCG
>JBKBRG010000632.1:0-1548 GCA_046292325.1 Tabrizicola sp. | reverse complement strand
CGAAGCCCGCCACCATCAAGATCCGCCTGAACTCGACCGCGGGCACCGGCCACTTCTATGTGACCAAGAAGAACGCCCGCACGATGACCGAGAAGATGGTCATCAAGAAATACGATCCCGTCAAACGGGAGCACGTCGAATACAAGGAAGGCAAGATCAAGTAGGATCTGCCTATCCGACGTTTCAGGGGCCGTGCCTGCCGGGCGCGGCCCTTTGCTTTTGTGGCGCGTGACAGAAGCGCAGGTTCCGGGTCGTTCATGCGCAGTTTCCGGGTCGGCGCTATCGGCCGCCAAGCCTAATCCCCAGGCATCGTAGCGAAAGGAAACGCGATGCTTTTGAAGGACAAGGTTTTCATCATCTCTGGCGCATCGAGCGGCATCGGCGCGGCGGCGGCGCGGCGGTTTGCGACAGAGGGCGCGCGGCTGGTGCTGGGCGCGCGGCGGGAAACCGAGCTTGAGCAGGTGGCGGCCCGGATCAACGCCGGCGGCGGCAGGGCCGTGGTGCTGGTCGGCGATGTGGTCGATCCGGCCTTTGCCGAAGGGATGGTCACCCTGGCGCGAGACGAATTCGGCGGGCTGGACGGGGCATTCAACAACGCGGGCCGGTTGAGCAGCGGCCGGATGCTGGCCGAGACTGAAATTGAGGAATGGCAGGCGGTATTGACCACCAACCTGACCTCGGCCTATCTGGCGGCCCGGGCACAGATCCCCGCATTGCTGGACCGGGGCGGTGGCTCGCTGATCTTTACCGGATCGTTCATCGGTCATACGGCGACCCTGCCGGGCATGGGGCCTTATGCGGCATCCAAGACCGGGCTGATCGGTCTGGTTCAGGCAATCGCGGTGGACTACGGCGCGCAGGGCATCCGCGCCAACGCCCTGTTGCCCGGCGGAACGATGACGGCAATGGCGGGGGACGCGGCCAGCAATCCGCAGACGGCCGCGTTCATCGCCAATCTTCACGCGTTGAAGCGCATCGCGCAGCCCGAGGAGATTGCGGGCGCGGCACTGTTTCTTGCCTCGGACATGTCAAGCTTTGTCACGGGTTCCGCGCTGCTGGCAGATGGCGGCAATTCGATCACCAAGGTCTGACCGCGCCGAGGCAAAGGGAAAGGGCCGGGGAAACCCCGGCCCTTTGTCGTTGCGGTGTCCTGCGGGCTTATTCCCGGTTGCCCAGGAATTGCAGCAGGAACATGAACAGGTTGATGAAGTCGAGATACAGGTTCAGCGCGCCCATGATCGCGGATTTGCCAAGCCATTCCTGGTCCATCGCCACCGCGTGCTGGATGTAGTCGTTCTTGATCCGCTGGGTGTCGAACGCCGTCAGACCCGCGAAGATCAGGACGCCGATCACCGAGATCGCGAAGGCCAGCGCCGAGGAAGCGAGGAACAGGTTCACGATCATCGCGACGATCAGGCCGATCAGACCCATCATCAGGAAGGTGCCCATGCCGCTGAGGTCACGCTTGGTCGTGTAGCCGTACAGCGACAGGCCCGCGAAGGAGATCGCGGTGATCAGGAAGGTCTGCGCGATCGAGACGCCGGTGAA
>JBKBRG010000631.1:0-1551 GCA_046292325.1 Tabrizicola sp. | reverse complement strand
CCCGGCCAGTTCGCCCGCGCGGCCTGGCACGACTACCCGCAGTGGAACCGGCATGCGAGCCGCGCCACGACCGAGCTCGAGGTCGCGACCTGGTCCAGCTGGCCCGACTGCGGGGTCGGGATCGTCGGCGGTGCGGTCGCCGCGCTCGACATCGACATTGCCGATGATGGCGCCCTGGCGCTCCGCATCGAGCGGCTGGCCCGCGAACGGCTGGGCGATACGCCGGCGCTCAGGATCGGCAAGCCGCCGAAGCGGCTGCTGGTCTATCGCACGCGAGAGCCCTTCGCCGGGATCCGGCGCGCGCCGCTCGAGATGCTCTGCCTCGGACAGCAGTTCGTGGCCTATGCCAAGCATCCCGATACCGGCCAGCCCTATGCCTGGCCGGACGAGGGGCTCGCGGATCTCGACATCGGGAGCCTGCCCGAAATCGACGCCGCACAGGCAGCGGCCTTCCTCGACGAGGCGCTGGCGCTGATCCCGCCCGAGCTGCGCCCAAAGAGCCTCGGTGCGAAGGGCGCGAACGGGGCAGCGCACCCGTGTCTGCCGGGGCATGCGCAGGCAGGCACGCTGGCCGCGATCCGCAGCGCGCTCGCCTGGCTCCCGAACGCCGAGCTCGACTACGACAGCTGGGTGCGTATCGGCATGGCGCTGAAGGGCGCGCTTGGCGAGGAGGGTGCTGCGCTCTTCGCCGACTGGTCGGCGCAGGCGGCCAAGAACGATCCGGCCGCGACGGCGAAGGCGTGGGCGAGCTTCAGGCCCGCGCGGATCGGCGCCGGCACGATCTATCACCTGGCCATGGAGAAGGGCTGGCGCCCCGATCCGGACCTGCTGCTCGATGGCAGCCAGAAGGTCAGCGAGGGCGACGCGCATCCCGCGGCCGGTCTTCTCGCGCGGCTGGTGCGGCCTGAAACCGCCGCGCCGGTCCTCGCGCCCGCGCCGTCCTTCCCCCTGACGATCCCGGGCGGGCTCGTGGGCGAACTCGCACGCCACATGATCGACACGGCGCGCCGACCGCAACCGCTTCTCGCGGTGGGCGCCAGTCTCTGCGCCCTCGGCGCGCTGATGGGGCGGCGCTACCGAACGGAGACCGACCTGCGCACCAACCTCTACATCGTCGGCATCGCCGATAGCGGCTCGGGCAAGAACCACGCCCGCGAGGTGGTGAACCGGCTCTTCTTCGAAGCCGGGCTCGCGCATCACCTCGGCGGCAACAAGATCGCCTCGGGCGCGGGGCTCCTGACCGCGCTCCACCGTCAACCCGCGATCCTGTTCCAGATCGACGAATTCGGGATGTTTCTTTCGGCCGCGGCCGACCGGAAGCGCAGCCCGCGCCATGTGACCGAGATTCTCGACAACATGACCGAGCTTTACAGCGCGGCGAGCGGGGTGTTTCTCGGCGCGGAATACGCCAACCGTGATGGCTCGAATGAGCGGCGCGACATCGTCCAGCCCTGTCTGTGCGTTTATGGAACCACGACGCCGCTGCATTTCTGGGGGTCGCTGCAGGGCGCCAACGTGGTGGATGGCTCCCTGGCCCGGTTCATCATCCTC
>JBKBRG010000630.1:0-1556 GCA_046292325.1 Tabrizicola sp. | reverse complement strand
ATATGCGTCGGGCTATTACAGCTACATGTGGTCGGAGGTGATGGACGCCGATGCCTTCGCGGCCTTCGAGGAGGCCGGCGATCCCTTCGATCCAGACACCGCGGCGCGGCTGGAGCGGTTCATCCTGTCGGCCGGCGGATCGGATGCGGCCGAGGCGCTGTATCTGAAGTTTCGTGGCCGGATGCCGGGGGTCGCGGCGCTGTTGACGGGCGGGGGTCTACTGGACGCGGCCTGTGGCGGGGGGCCAGCCCCCCGCGCCCCCCGGGATATTTGCGGACAGATGAAAGGGGAAGTCATCGGGTTCTGAGCGAGCCGGGCGGTCTTCCGAAGCGGGCACGGAAGGCGCGCGAAAAGGTGGCGGGGCTGGAGAAACCGGTGCGGAGGGCGATCTCGGCGACCGGGTGGGTCGTGTCGGTCAGCATGCGGCGAGCGGCTTGCAGGCGCAGGTCCAGGGCATGGGCCGCCGGCGTGGTGCCGAGCGCGGCGCGGAACAGCATTTCGAGGCGGCGGGGAGACAGCGACACCGCTTTCGCGGTGGCCGAGGCCGGTTCGGGGGCGTCGATCCGCGCCTCCATCCGGGCCAGCGCCCGGGCGACACGCGGGTCGAGGGTCGGGTCCTGGCCCCGCGCGATCTGGGGTTCGTGGCCGTTGCGGACGGTGGTCAGGAAGCTGGCGGCGACCTGCCGCGCCAGGGCCGCACCATGGCGGCTGCGGATCAGGTGCAGCATGAAATCCTGGGCCGGGGCAGCACCGCTGATCGTCGCGCGGTTGCGGTCGATGACGAAGCGGTCTGGCACGACCTCGACATGCGGATGGGCGGCGGCGAGGTCCTCGAGGTCTTCCCAGTGGACCGTGGCGCGGTAGCCGTCGAGGAGACCCGCCCGGGCCAGAACCCAGGGCGCGGCGTCGATCCCGCCGACCAGCTGGAACTGCGGCGCGATGCGGCGCAGATCGCGGATCAGGGGGCGGGTGGCGACCTCGGCCAGGCGGTAGCCGGCGATGACGATCAGCACTTCGGCGCCCACGGCGTGCGAGAGCGGACCCGAGGACGGCAGCTCGATCCCGCAGGTCAGCGGCACGGGCGCGCCGTCCGGGGAAACCACCCGCCAGCGGTATGCCTCGTGGCCCAGTTGCCGGTTGGCGTTGCGCAGGGGGTCGAGGGCCGAGGCCACCTCGAGGATGGAGGCCTGCGGCAGAACGAGGAGCGCGATGGTCAGCGGGGCGTGCGCGGGCTGAAAGATTGCACTTTCCGTCATAAGGATTTCGTAGTGTGCAAAGCGTGCGCTGGCAAGCGGGCTATGGTGGGCGCAAACGCCGGGAGGTCCGCAATGCCGCTGAACATGAACAAGGAAGTCTTCATCACCTGTGCCGTCACCGGCTCGGGGGGCACGCAGGACCGCTCGCCGCATGTGCCCCGGTCCCCCAAGCAGATCGCCGAAAGCGCGATCGCGGCGGCCAAGGCGGGGGCGGCCGTGGTGCATTGCCATGTGCGGGACCCCGAGACGGGCAAGCCCAGCCGCAAGCTGGAATATTACCGCGAGGTGACCGAGCGCATC
>JBKBRG010000629.1:0-1557 GCA_046292325.1 Tabrizicola sp. | reverse complement strand
AACTGCATGTCTTTCACGGGGGCGGTGTAGCTGGGCATCTTCTATCCTCTTCCCTTTTCAAACCGCGCCCGAAGGCGCGGGACCAGCGCGGCCCGTTCAGGCCGCGCGCTTCGGCACCAGACCCTTGCAATCGGCGTCGGCCAGTTCGGCCTTCAGCTCGGCGATGGCCACGTCCAGCTCGGCGCGCTGGGCTTCCATCTCGGCCAGACGCTTGAGCGCCAGCTCGTAGGCCTTCAGGCGCTGTGCCGTCAGGCCGTTGTCGCGGTCATAAAGATCCAGCGTCTGCCGGATGTCTTCGAGGCTGAAGCCGAACCGCTTGCCCCGCAGGATCAGCGCCAGCCGCGCCCGGTCGCGCCGGGTGAACAGCCGCTTGGTCCCCACGCGGATCGGGGTCAGAAGTTCCTTGGCCTCGTAGAACCGCAAGGTGCGCGGGGTCACGCCGTAGGTGTCGCACATCTCGCGGATGGTCATCACATCGCTCGGTATCTCGATCGTCATGGTCGCACTCGTCATTGGAAAGCATCACTGCTGCCGCAGATGCGAACGCTGGCAGAGGAATACCAGAGCAGTTGACGTTAACGTCACTGTGACGTCACGTCAGAACCACGCCTGACGTGAAGTCAGATTCCGGCGGACAATTCCTGCGGGCAGCGTCGGGGCAGGGGCCGGAGATCCGGGCCCGGCCCAGACCCGGTGTTCATCCGCCGCGGTCGGCGCGGGGCCATGCCTTCCGGCCAGGTCAGCGACTGTTCCGGAGTAACCGTCCGCCAGCCCCCCGCAGGCAGGTCGAGCCCGCGGGCCAGGATGCGGCGCTGGCCCTCGGCATCGGCTTGCGAAGGTTTCGGGCTGGTCGCAAGGGCGATCTCCAGATCGTCCTGCTGTCTGTCGGGCACCTGGTCCAGGATCCGCACGGGCCAGGCCTCGGCCCCGGCACTCTCGACGGTGATCGCCGCGCCTTCCCTCGGCCGGCTGGCGCTGACGAGGATCCCGGTCTCGCCCCCGGTGCGCGCCGGGCGTCTGTCCCGTTCCCGGAACAATGCCTGGCCGCAACGCCACAGGATGTCGTCACAAAGAAAAGGGTCCCGGCCATGGCCGAGACCCTATCGCATCCGGGTTGAGCAGGCCTCAGCCCTTCTTCAGCACCTTCTGGCCCAGCAGCTCGGCGATCTGAACCGCGTTCAGCGCCGCGCCCTTGCGCAGGTTGTCGCTGACGCACCACAGGTTCAGCCCGTTCTCGACGGTCGAATCCTGCCGCACGCGGCTGACATAGGTCGCATATTCGCCCACGCATTCGATCGGCGTGATGTAGCCGCCGGGTTCCCGCTTGTCGACCAGCATGACACCGGGGCTTTCGCGCAGGATGTCCTGGGCCTCCTGCCAGTCGAGGAATTCCTCGGTCTCGATGTTGATCGCCTCGGAATGGCCGACGAAGACCGGCACCCGCACGCAGGTTGCCGTGACCTTGATCGAGGGGTCGAGGATCTTCTTCGTCTCGGCCACCATCTTCCATTCTTCCTTGGTCTCGCCGCTGTCCAGGAAGACGTCGATATGCGGGAT
>JBKBRG010000628.1:0-1557 GCA_046292325.1 Tabrizicola sp. | reverse complement strand
CCGGAACACCAGGCGTTGCAGCACGATGAACATAAACAAAAGCACGCCGACGACAATCTTGGTCCACCAGCTGCTGAGCGTGCCGTCGAAGACGATGTAGGTCTGCACCAGGCCCTGCAGCATGACCCCGATGAAGGTGCCGGCGACAAAGCCGTAGCCCCCGGTCAGAAGGGTGCCGCCGATCACCACGGCGGCGATGGCGTCCAGTTCCACCCCCAGCGCGTTCAGGCTGTATCCGGCCGAGGTGTAAAGCGAGAACACCACCCCGGCGAGACCGGCCAGGAAGCCGGACAGCGCATAGATCGCGATGGTGGTGCGGGCGACGGGCACCCCCATCAGTGCGGCCGAGGTTTCCGACCCGCCGAGCGCATAGACGTTGGACCCGAACCGCGTGCGGTGCGCAAGCAGGATCGCCAGGGCGAAGACCACCAGCATGACGATCCCGACCACGGTCAGGCGGCCTCCGCCCGGCAAGAGGATGTAGCTTTTCGACACGCCGGAATAGAAGGCGTGCTGGATCCCGATCGAATCCGGCGACAGGACCGAGGCCCCCCCGCGGGCAAGGAACATGCCGGCGAGGGTCACGATGAAGCTGGGCACCTTCAGATAGTGGATGGCCGCCCCCATGATCGCGCCGAAGCCGGCGGCGACGGTCAGGGCGATGGCGAAGGCCACCAGCGGGTGCAGGTTCAGCCACATGATGAGGACGGCGATCAGCACGGTGGTGAAGCCGATCACCGCGCCCACCGACAGGTCGATCCCGCCCGAGAGGATCACGAAGGTCATGCCGACGGCGGCAATGCCGAGGAAGGCGTTGTCGGTCAGGAGGTTGCCCAGGACGCGGGTCGAGAACATCGCCGGATGCTGCGTCACCGCCAGAAGATAGGCGAAGAGGAAGATGAGCGTGGTGGCCAGAAGCGGGCGCAGGCTGCGGGTCATTGCGATTTTCCGGGAAGGCGGCGGATCAGGCGCGCCGACAGGGGGGATTGCAGGACGAGGATCACGATGATGACGGCGGATTTGACCACCAGGTTGAACTCGGGGCTGAAGCCCGAGATCAGGATTCCGGTGTTCATCGCCTGGATGATCATCGCGCCGAGGACCGCCATCGGGATCGAGAAGCGCCCGCCCATCAGCGAGGTGCCGCCGATGACCACGGCCAGGATCGCGTCCAGCTCCAGCCAGAGGCCGGCATTGTTCGCGTCCGCGCCGCGGATGTCGCCGGCGACGATCAGGCCGGACAGGGCGGCGCAGAAGCCCGCGAAGGTATAGACGATCAGCAGCAGCGCACCCGAGGACAGCCCGGCAAAGCGCGCGGCAGAACGGTTGATGCCGACCGCCTCGATCAGAAGGCCAAGCGCGGTGCGGCGGACGATCAGCGTGGCCAGCGCCATCAGGGCGAAGGCGATCACGACGGGCATCGGCAGGCCCAGGAAGGACCCGGTGCCGATGAAGATCAGCACGGGGTCCGAGAAGGTGACGATGTAGCCTTCCGTGATCAGCTGGGCGAGCCCGCGGCCCGCGACCATCAGGACCAGGGTCGCGATGATCGGCTGG
>JBKBRG010000627.1:0-1559 GCA_046292325.1 Tabrizicola sp. | reverse complement strand
CACCAGCCGACCGTCATCGGCCAGCGCCTTCAGGTTCCGCTCGATATAGGGGCCGCCCACCATGTCGAGGATCAGGTTCGCCCCGCCCACGGCCTTCATCTCGGCGACGAAATCGCCGGTGCGGTGATTGATGGCCCGCTCGGCGCCGAGCGAGCGGCAGACCTCGCACTTCTCGTCGGTGCCGGCGGTGGCGAAGACCCGCGCGCCCAGTGCGCGGGCGATCTGGATCGCGGTCGTGCCGATGCCGCTGGTGCCGCCATGGACGAGAAATCGCTCGCCCGCCCGCAGCCCACCCCGCATCACCACGTTCGACCAGACGGTGAAGCAGGTCTCCGGCACGCAGGCGGCTTCCTTCAGGGACAGGCCCTTCGGGATCGGCAAAGCGTGGGCTTCGTGCGTGACGGCATATTCGGCATAGCCCCCGCCGGGCAGAAGCGCACAGACCTGGTCGCCGATCTGCCAGCGCGTGACGCCCGGCCCGAGTTCGACCACGGTGCCGGAACATTCCAGCCCGGGCAGCGGCGATGCCGATGGCGGCGGCGCATAGGCCCCGGCGCGTTGCAGCGCATCCGGCCGGTTCACCCCGGCCCAGGCCACGCGGATCACGATCTGGCCGTGACCGGGCACCGGAACCGGCACCGAGGCGGGCGTCAGGACTTCCGGGCCGCCGGGGCTGGAAATCTCGATGGCGAGCATGCTGTGCGAAAGGGTCATTCTGCGATCTCAGCCCTGATGATGGCCCGGAAGGTCGTCACGTCTTGATGGCGCACGAATGCTTGCCAGAATCTTTCCCGGTCCGGCCATGAACGCCTTGCCCAGCGGATTTTCCCGCAAGCTTGCCTTCAGCTTCTCGACCTGCATCACCTGGTCGATGCGGCGGCCAAGGAAATCCCAGGTCGCCTGATGCCCGGTCGAATCATCGCCCAGCCAGAACAGCACCGTCGCCCCGTAGACAGCCGAGAGCGTCGCGCGCTTGGTATACCAGTTCAGGTCGTCCGAAGTGTCGCCCAGCGCGGTCCAGATCGCATCGGCCGTGCCCCAGATCGCGCGCGCCCCGTCGGCGGCATGGTGCGGCAGCGAGAACAGCGTGGTGCCCCGGCGCACCAGCTCGCGGTCGGCCAGCTCCAGCCTGATCTGGACCGCGCGGGCGATCCTGTCGCGGAAGCGCAAGCCGGAAAGGTCGGTTTCGGCCAGCCTGGCCAGCATTTCGGCATCGCCCCGGGCATGATAGGCCAACGCCAGATCGACCCCGCCCCGCGGGAACATCGACCGCGCCAATGCCACGGCGATGCCGGCGTCGGCCGCCGCCGCGGTCAGGGTCCGGTCGGACCAGCCGTCGAAGGGCACATGCGCCAGCGCCGCGTCCAGAAGTTGTGCCTTCATCGGGTCTTCGGCCATCGCACTCTCCGTTCGCGCCAAGGTGGACAAGGCAGTTCGCCTTTGTTATAGGCCGCGGGCCTGCACAAGTCAGTGCAACTCTAGCTTAGGAAGGTGGTGACAACCACATGCAGGTCAGCGTCCGCGACAACAACGTCGAACAGGCTCTCCGTGCCCTGAAG
>JBKBRG010000626.1:0-1568 GCA_046292325.1 Tabrizicola sp. | reverse complement strand
CTGTGGTCGTTCTCGAAGAAGGCGGAATAGCTGTCGATCCCGGACCGAAATCCTTTGCGGACAATCAGCTGCGCGGGGTCGGTGCGCAGGTCGGGATGGAAGGCCGCGCCTTCGGTGCCGATCACGCAATGGGTGGGCCACAGGACCTGCGGACCATAGGGCATCTCGGTCAGGCTGAACGGGGCCGCGCCCGGATGGTTCGCGGCGAAGGAAGCGTGGCTGGCAGGGTGCCAGTCCTGCGTCAGGACGATCGTCGCGAAATCGTCCATCAGGCCATTGATCCGGCCGATGATCCCGTCGCCCCCCGCCACGGCCAGCGCGCCGCCGGGGCAGAAGTCGTTCTGCACGTCGATCACGATCAGCGCTTCGGTTGCGGGTCGCATGGTGGCCTCCGGCTGGCTTTCTTTCCTGCGTAAGGGCAGGTCGGAAAGGCGTCAAGCGAAGCGCTTGAAATTCCGGGGGGATGGGCGCAAAGGGGGGCGATGCTGACCGTTGCCGCGCTTTATCACTTCAGCCGTTTCCCCGACCCCGCCGCGCTGAAGCCGGGACTTCTGGAACTCTGCCTGGCGCAGGGGGTCCGGGGTTCGCTCCTGCTCGCGCCCGAGGGGATCAACGGCACCATCGCCGGGACGCGCGCGGGGATCGACGCGGTTCTGGCGGCGGTGCGGGCGCTGCCGGGCTGCGCGGGCCTGGAGTGGAAGGAAAGCTTCGCCGAGACCATGCCCTTCGGGCGGATGAAGGTGAAGCTGAAGCGCGAGATCGTGACCATGGGCCAGCCGGACGTGGACCCCCTGGCGCGGGTCGGCCATTACGTGTCGGCGCGGGACTGGAACGATCTGATCCTCGATCCCGAGACGGTGGTGATCGACACCCGCAACGATTACGAGGTGGCGATCGGCACCTTCCAGGGTGCCGTGAATCCGGGGACGAAGGCATTCGGCGAGTTTCCGGCCTGGTGGCAGGCCAACCGCGAGCGCTTTGCAGGCAAGCGCATCGCCATGTTCTGCACCGGTGGCATCCGCTGCGAGAAATCGACGAATTACCTTCTGGGTCAGGGGCTCAATCACGTCTATCACCTGAAGGGCGGCATCCTGAAATATCTCGAGGAAGTGCCGGAGGCGGAAAGCCTGTGGCAGGGGCAATGCTTCGTCTTCGACGACCGGGTGTCGGTCGGGCATGGGCTGCGGCCGGGGGGACTGAAGATCTGCGGTGCCTGCCGGCGGCCGGTGACGCCGGCCGACGAGGCACGGCCGGGCTATGAGGACGGGGTCTCTTGCCCGGCCTGCGCGGCAGAATATTCCGCCACGGACCGGGAACGGTTTCGGGAAAGACACCGACAGATGCTGCTGGCGGCCAAGCGCGGAGCACGGCACCTGGGGGGCGGTGGTGCGCTGTAGCGCACCCTACGCCGGCCTCACGCGGCTTTCTCGGCCAGCATCTCCCGAACCATCGGGATGACCTTCTCGCCGTAAAGCCGGATGCAGTCCATCAGGTCGGCATGCGGCATCGGGCCGTTGGAATACTTGATGTCGAAGCGCTGGATGCCCAGGGTGCGGACGGTGCGGGCG
>JBKBRG010000625.1:0-1570 GCA_046292325.1 Tabrizicola sp. | reverse complement strand
GGAGGGTTCCGTAGCCTGCCGCGATGCGGCGGTCACGGGCACTGCGCTCGCCGTTGGTCATGCCGGGTTCCCTCCACGGTCCACGCCCCGGATGGTGATGGCGTCCCCATCGAACAGGGTGTCACGGTGCAGCCCGCCCGGGGTGGTGGCGATGTCGGTGACGGTCCAGCCGGTGGAGAAGGCGACGTTGACGCCCCGGGCAGCGGCCAGCGCATTCGCGGCGGTGATGGCGGCGGCGGGTGACGCGGCGCTGATGAGGGCGGCGTGGACGCCCGCGTGGTTGCGGAACGCCTCGCCCTCGGGGCTGCGCGGGCGGCTGATGAGGTAGAGCGGCATCAGGTGGTCTCCTTGGGTTGACGGAGGGCGAGCTTGACGCGGTCAACCGGGTTGGCCCGGCCCACTTCAAGCGCCCGGTTGGCGTTGATCGCGGACTGCACGGAGTGGCGGATGGCCGCGATTGCGGCCTGCACGGCCCGCGTCTCCTCCCCGACCAGTGCGGCCGCAAGCTCTGCCGAGGACAGGGGCCGGTCGCGGCGGGGGAGCCGGTCGTTCACCGACTGGATGGCCGCGCCAAGGACAACGTCCTTGGTCGCAATGGCGAGCATCGCAAGCTGGCGCATCTCGGCAGGCCCCGCGCCCCCGATCTGTTTGATCAGGTCGGTGCGGCGCGCATCGCCCAGACCGGCACGGGACAGCACGGCCTGCGGCGACGCATACAGGGCCTCGGTCAGGGCGAGCCCCTCGGCAGCCGATGCCAGCGCGCGGATTTCAGACCAGCGGGCATCGGAGGACGCGGCGATGATCTCGGTGCGCGCCTTCGCCCTGGCCTTGTCGGCGGCGACCTTCTGCTGGTCGCGGGGGAAGTCTGCCTTGGCGAGCGCCTCCGCCGCCTCGGTGGCCTTGGCTTCGATGCCAGCTCGCAGGCTGTCGATGGTGGCGGAGAGCTTCGCGGCGCGCTTGGCGGCGAAGTCAGCAAGCACCACAAGCTCGCCCGGGGTGACGAGCTTGCCGGTGGTGTTCAGCGGGTCGGGGGGAAGGTCTTGTGCCGGTTCGGCCACGGGGCAACTCCTTGTCGCAGGGGGCGCAGCGGGTTGCGCGCCAATGGCCGGAGGATACCCCGCCGCGTGAGCCGGGCAGAGAAGTTTTCATTGTTGTGTCAGTGGGTTGCGGGCCACCCCGGAAGGGTGCAGCGCGGGCCACGGGCGAAAGCCCAGCGGGGGCAGGGGCGGCGGCGGGTCGCGGGATGACCCCCTGAGCGAGCGGTTCCGGGGTCAGTCCCCCCGCGTGACCTTGGCGGGGGCGAGGCGGGTCTTGGTCGGGTGCGCGTCATCGTGGCGGGCGGGGGTCACGTCGATCATCTCGCCCGGCCCCTCAAGCTCGCCCTCGCGGCGCTTGCGCTCGATGTACTCCTGCACGGACTCACGCTCGGGCACCACGAGGACGCCCCCCATGTTCACGTTCAAGTCCACGGCCCGCTTCTCCTGATAGCCGTGGCGGGACCGCAGCAGGAAGATGCCCGCCAGAACGTTGCCCTCGTTGGCGGACTTGCGCAGGTTGCCCACAAGGGCCT
>JBKBRG010000624.1:0-1573 GCA_046292325.1 Tabrizicola sp. | reverse complement strand
CTTCGCGCAGTTCACGCGCGTCCAGGCCCAGCAACTGATGCCGCGCCCCAGGCACCTGACCTGGGAGGAATCGGCCTGCTACACGCTGACGCTGGCCACGGCCTACCGGATGCTGTTCGGGCACGAACCGCATGACCTGAAGCCGGGCCAGAACGTGCTGGTCTGGGGGGCCTCGGGGGGCCTCGGGTCCTATGCCATCCAGCTGATCAACACGGCCGGGGCCAATGCGATCGGGGTCATCAGCGACGAATCGAAGCGCGATTTCGTCATGGGCCTGGGCGCCAAGGGCGTCATCAACCGCAACGAGTTCAAGTGCTGGGGGCAACTGCCCAAGGTGAACAGCCCGGAATACAACGAATGGCTGAAGGAGGCGCGGCGCTTCGGCAAGGCGATCTGGGACATCACCGGCAAGGGCGTGAACGTCGACATGGTGTTCGAGCATCCGGGCGAGGCGACCTTCCCGGTCTCAAGCCTGGTCTGCAAGAAGGGCGGCATGGTGGTGATCTGCGCCGGCACCACCGGTTTCAACTGCACCTTCGACGTGCGCTACATGTGGATGCACCAGAAGCGCCTGCAAGGCAGCCACTTCGCGCATCTCAAGCAGGCGTCCAGCGCCAACAAGCTGATGCTCGAACGCCGGCTCGACCCTTGCATGTCCGAGGTCTTCCCCTGGGCCGACATCCCCAAGGCGCACACGCTGATGTGGAAGAACCAGCACAAGCCCGGCAACATGGCCGTGCTGGTGCAGGCGCCGCGCACCGGGCTGCGGACCTTCGAGGACACGCTTGAGGCGAGCAAGAGCGCCTGAGTTCAACCCTTAACAACGAATTCACCCATCGGCCGGATATCTGTGCTTAAGTGAGTCGCCGAAGGTCCGGGCCTTGCCGAGGTCCGGTCCGCGGGCGGCGCAGCTGTCTGGCCGAGGGTTTTGATGAGCCACGATTGGGTCTTCGACGTTCTGTCGGATCTTCTGGATTATGCGAAGCAGAACGGCTTGAACCGACTGGCGGCAAAGGTCTCGGAAGCCATCGACACGGCGCAGCAGGAACTTCACGCGCCCGACGCGGGCCCGGAGGCTCCTTCCCGACCGTCGCCGTCCAAGGGGAGGCCCATGCACTGACCCTACCGCTTGGGGCGGGAAGGGGCTATGGTCGCAGGATGCAGGCCCCCGCGCTGATCTTTTCCGACGACCAGGCCGAGGCCTATGATCGCCTGGCCGCCGCCTTTCTTGGCGTCGGCATCGACCTTGCCGAAGGGGAACTGTCGCCAGCGGCAGAGGGCCGGACAAGCGTCATGGCGGTGGTCGGCAAGGCAGGTTCGGGCAAGACGATGCTGCTGGCCGAACTCTACCGTGGACTGAAGGCGGCCGGGGTCGAGGTGATCTCTGGCGATTACGAGGGGCGCAGGCGGAAGGACCGGCGCACCCTGGCGATCCTGGCGCCGACGAACAAGGCAGCGTCGGTGCTGCGGCTGCGGGGCGTCCCGGCGACGACGATCCACCGAATCCTCTACACGCCCGTCAACGACCCGGAATACGAGAAGATCGCCGAATGGCTGGCGGGGACCGGAACCC
>JBKBRG010000623.1:0-1576 GCA_046292325.1 Tabrizicola sp. | reverse complement strand
CGCGACCGCAGCCGCGCCAGCGCCCCGGCATCGACCCCGGCCGCCGGTGTCAGCAGCCACCAGCGGTTCTGGAACAGCGTGGCAAAGCCGGACCGGGGCCCGGAATATTCCGTTCCGGCAAGCGGATGGCCCGGGATGAAGTGAACGCCCTCGGGAATGTGCGGCATCACCGCATCGACCACCGCCTGCTTGACGGACCCGACATCGGTCACCGTGGCGCCCGGCTTCAGGTGCGGCCCGATCTCGGCGGCGATCTCCCCCATGGCCCCGACCGGCACCGCCAGCACCACGAGGTCCGCATCCCGCACGGCTTCGGCCGCCGTGTCGCAGACCCGGTCGCAGAACAGCTCCTTCGCCACCGCCCGGGTCTCGGCCGACCGTGCGTGGCCCACGATCTCGCCCGCCAGTCCGCCCGCACGCATCGCATGCGCCATGGACGAGGCGATCAGGCCGAGGCCGAGCAGCGCGACGCTGGGATAGATCATTTCACCCCCTTGAACTGGCCGACCGCATGGGCGACCTGACGACAGCTCGCCTCGTCGCCGATGGTGATCCGCAGGCAATGCGGCAGCTTGTAGCCCGCGACACGGCGCACGATCAGGCCCTGCTTCTGCAGGAAGGCGTCGCAGGCCTCGGCCTCTTCCTGGCTGGCAAAGCGCGCCAGGATGAAATTGGCCATCGAGGTATCCGAGGGCACGCCGATCTCGGCCAGAGCGTTCGCCAGCCAGCTGCGCATCCGGGTATTCTCGGCGCGGCAGCGGTCGACATGCTCCTGATCCCGCACCGCGGCCTCGGCCGCCTCCAGCTGCGTCGTCGAAAGGTTGAACGGGCCCCGGATCCGGTTCAGCACGTCGATGACATGCCGCGGCCCGTAACCCCAGCCGATCCGCAGCCCGCCCAGGCCATAGATCTTGGAAAAGGTCCGCGTCATCACCACGTTGTCGCGCGCATCGACCAGCGCGGCGCCCCCATCGTAGCCCTCGACATATTCCGCATAGGCTCCGTCCAGAACCAGAAGCGCCTGCGGCGGCAGGTTCTCGGCCAGCCGGGCGATCTCGGCAGCCGAGACCATCGTGCCGGTCGGGTTGTTCGGATTGGCCAGGAACACCAGCTTCGTGCGCCGATTGCAGGCGGCAAGGATCGCATCCACATCCGCCGTGCGCTCGCGCTCCGGCACCTCGACCGGGGTGGCGCCCACGGCCATGGTCGAGATGCGATACATCAGGAAACCATGCTCGGTGAACACCACCTCGTCCCGCGGCCCCGCATAGGCCTGGCAGAGGAAGGTGATGATCTCGTCCGATCCCGCGCCGCAGATGATGCGACCGGCGTCCAGTCCATGCACCTCGGCGATGGCCCCGCGCAGGTCGGCATGATCGGTGACGGGATAGCGATGCAGCGTGTGAACCGTCCGGGCAAAGGCTTCCTTCACCTTGTCCGAGGGGCCGAACGGGTTCTCGTTCGACGACAGCTTCACCGCATTCGCCACGCCGGCCACATGCGCCTTGCCGCCCTCGTAAAGGGCGATGTCAAGGATGCCTGGCTGTGGCTTGATCTGGTCGTTCATCCTGTCCCC
>JBKBRG010000622.1:0-1593 GCA_046292325.1 Tabrizicola sp. | reverse complement strand
GCGAGCGACTCGTCGGCGATCGCGCAGTGAATCACGAACCCGGTCAGATAGGGCAGCCCGCGCGGGATGTGCTGCCCCATCGCGACTCAGGCAAGCCGGTAGACGCGCTCGCCGCCCGGGACCTTCTCGGAGACGATCGTCAGGCCCAGCTTCTTCTTCAGCGCCCCGGCCAAGGTGCCGCGCACCGTGTGCGCTTGCCAGCCGGTGGTCTCCATGATCTGCCGGACAGTGGCTCCCTCGGTGCGGCGCAGCATCGCGATCACCTGCGCCTGCTTGCTGTTGGCGCGGGCGCGGCGGGGCTCGGCAGTGCGCTGCGCGTCCCGCGTCCAGGCCGCTTCGGCGGCGGTGACGGCGGCATCCAGTTCGGGATCGCTCGCGGCGGCGGGCGCGCTTTCCGCGTTGGCGATGATCCGGTCGAGATGGGCCTCGAACGAGCCCACGCGCTGCGTCTTCGCGCCGGGGCGCGGCAGCCCCAGGGCGTCGTAGCCCTCGGCGGCGACGAACCAGTTGGCGCCGTCCGTGGTGATCAGTGCTCGGTTGAACAGGCCGTCCAGCACCTTCTTGCGGGCACCGCCTTTGATGTTGTCGGGGAACCATTCGATCCTGCCGCCGGTGTGTTCGAGGGCGTGGGCCAGGATCGCATGCTGGGTCGGGGTCAGTGGGGTGGTGCCCATGGGCTGCTCCTTCGCGGTGGTTGATCGGGTGAGGTGATGAACGCGCTGTTCCGGGAAGAAGCCAAGCGTCCTTTGCAAGAAAGCTGAAATCCCCATGGGCCTTTCGATCCGCGCCTACGCGCGTCACCGGGGCGTCTCTCACGTGGCGGTCAAGAAGGCGATCGACACCGGGCGCATCACGCCCCTGCCCGACGGCACCATCGACCCCGAGCAGGCCGATGCGCAGTGGGCGAAGAACACCGTCTCTCCACGCACCGCCGTCTCCCCGAAGTCCTCGCCCCGCGCCCGCGCGCCCGAGGAGGGTGGCGCGAGCCTGCCGACCAACCTGGGCACCGGGCTGGGCACGGGCGGCGCCACCTTGCTGCAGGCGCGCACCGTCAACGAGGTGCTCAAGGCCAAGATCCGGCAGGTGGAGCTGGCCGAGAAGAAGGACGAACTGGTCGACCGGGCGCGGGCGATCGCCCACGTCTTCAAGCTCGCCCGCGCCGAGCGCGATGCGTGGCTGAACTGGCCGGGTCGTGCAGCACCCATGCTGGCCGCCCGCCTCGGGCTGGACGAGCACGCGCTGCACGTCGCGCTGGACGCGGCGGTGCGCGAGCACCTGGCCGAACTCGGCGAGATCGCCCCGAGGATCGACGCATGAGGGACGACTACGAGGGCGCGGCCGAGATCGAACGCGCCTGGCGCGAAGGCTTGATGCCCGATCCGCTGCTCACCGTCTCCGAATGGGCCGAGCGCTATCGCATGCTCGGCACCCGCGAATCTGCCGAGCCCGGTCGCTGGCGCAATGCGCGCACGCCATACCTGCGCGAGATCATGGATTGCCTCTCGCCCACCTCGCCCATCGAGCGGGTGGTGTTCATGAAGGGTGCGCAGGTGGGCGGCACGGAACTGGGCCTGAACTGGGTCGGCTACGCGA
>JBKBRG010000621.1:0-1603 GCA_046292325.1 Tabrizicola sp. | reverse complement strand
CGCATCGATTGTTGCGCCCCTTCGTCACTGAATACGCTACGACAATATCGAAGGATCAGCGCGGAAACAGGGACTGCAACTGCGCGGAGACCATCAGCGTCACCGGGTCGGCATGCATCAACCATGCACCCACCGGATCGAACCCGTCACCGGCGGCCAGTGCGCTGACCCGGTTCTCGTAGGTCTGTGCCCCCACAAAGTAATGGATCACGCCCTTGATCCCGACCCCCATGGCGAGGACGAGGAGAACCGGCTTGGCAAGCTTCAGAACGCGGCTTCCGCCCCGAGTGGACGCCTTGCGACCGACCGTGCCCGCCGCCTCGAAGCCGTAGCCCTTGGCGTGAGCTTTCTCGATCCGCGCAACGCGGCTGTAAAAGTCATTAAGATTCGGATCAACCCACATATCTCTCACCCAGAGTGGCAGCTCTGACAGTAAACTTGTGCCGCAGGCTTATGGCGAAATTGCGGCGTATTCCTCAGGCTGAGGTCAGTCCAGGGCTGAGTCAAGAATTGTCCACGGTTTCAGGCCCGTTGTAGAACAAGCGTCGACCATTCCCCGATATCGTTCCTGTTTTCCAAACAAAGCCCGACGGCCTGATAGGCGGCGATGACCGAATCTGCTTGCACAGCGAGAAGGCCGGACAGGATCGCTCTGCCCCCGGTTGCAAGGTGAGTCGAAATCGCCGGGGCGAGTTCGATCAGGGGGCCTTTCAGGATGTTGGCGAAGATCAGATCGAAGGGTGCGGCCGTCACAATCCTGTGATGATCGAGGCCGGCGGCCTCCAGACACTCCACGCGCCCCTGCAAGCCGTTGATCGTCACATTCGCCTCGGCCACCTCCACGGCTACCCGGTCGATGTCGCTGGCGATGACCAGCGCGTCGGGCAGCGTTGCCGCCGCCGCCATGGCCAGGACGGCGGTGCCGCAGCCGATGTCCGCCACCTTTGCCGGCCTAAAGCCCTCGGTCAGCAGGGTGTCGAAGGCCAGCAGGCAGCCCAGGGTCGTGCCATGATGGCCGGTCCCGAAGGCCACCGTCGCCTCGATCTGCAACGGCACCCGCCCGGTCGGCACCTTGTCGGCGTCATGCGAGCCATAGACGAAGAAGCGCCCGGCATCGACCGGCGCCAGCTCGCGCCTCACCTTGGCGACCCAGTCGATGTCGGGCAGTTCGGACAGGGCAAAGGGCCGGGCCCCGAAGGCGGTGGCAAGCACCTCCAGCATCACCTCGTCCGGCGGCTCCAGGAAATAGGCGCCGACCTCCCAGAGGCCGGAGCCGTCCTCGATCTCGAAGACACCGACCCCGGTCGGCTCGGGGTCCATCCGCTCCATCGCGGCAGCCAGGGCCTGAGCGGGGCCTTCGCCGGTCAGGGTCGTCAGGGCGGAATAGGTGGGCATCGGCAGGCACTCCTTTGCCTTGGCCCTTAAGCCGCCGAAGGCAGGGTGACAAGCGCCGAGCGGCCCGACGATCGGCCAGAGATGCCCGTCAGGTCCGGACGCCGGTCCCGATCGGGCAGGTCACGCCCGTGCCGCCGACGCCGCAGTAGCCGCCGGGGTTCTTGGCCAGATACTGCTGGTGGTAGTCCTCGGCGAAGTAGAAGGTCGG
>JBKBRG010000620.1:0-1605 GCA_046292325.1 Tabrizicola sp. | reverse complement strand
CTTTTCCAAATACTCTCGGGGGGTCCGGGGGGCGAAGCGCCCCCGGCGGCTTCACCCTGCCCGGACCGCCGGTATCACCCCCCGCAGCGCATTGCCGACCCAAAGCCGCACCGACCCCAGGTCCTCGACCCGCAGCACCTCTTCGGGCAGGTCCAGCTCGGCGCGCAGCACCCCCGGCAGAAGGCCGCAAGACAGCGGGGGCGTCCGCATCCCCTGCCCCCGGTCGAAGAAGACGGTGGTGATCGTGCCCTCGCAGACCTCGCCGCGCTCGTTCAGGAACAGCACCTCGTCCAGCCCCTCGGGCAAGGCCGCGCGGGCCGCATCATAGACCGCGCGTCGGGTGGTCTTGACCCGCAGCCAGGGATCGTCCGACCGAAGCCGCGCCTCGGCCAGACCGACCCGCCACTCGGCCTTCGTCGCCGGCAAGGGAGAGACCTGCCACTCCACCCGTCCCGCCCGGTCCAGCGTCAGCCGCAGCCGCGCGGGATGGTCGGGACCCGTGGGCGCGGTTTCGGGACAGGCCCAGCCGAGCAGTTCCGCCGACCGCCGCAGCCGCGCCCGGTGCAGCGGCCAGCGCGGCGCGGCGCGGCCGTCCCAGAGCACCGTCTCGATCAGCCTCAGCCCCGGCTCACCGCCGCCTTCACGAAGCGCGCCTTCCACAGCGCCTCCTCCCATTCCCCTGTCGCGGTCGAGCCATGCGTCAGCCCGCCGCCCACGTTCAGCACGATATCCGACCCGCTGACCGACAGCGTCCGGATGGCGACGCTGAAATCCGCGTCCCCGTCCGGCGACATCCAGCCCACCGCGCCGCAATAGACGCCGCGCGCGGCCGGCTCGACCTCCCGGATGATCTCCATCGCCCGGATCTTCGGAGCCCCCGTCACGCTGCCGCAGGGAAACAGCGCCCCCATCAGCCCCGGCAGGGTCGCGGGATGTTCCAGCACCCCCTCCACCGTCGAGGTCATCTGATGCACCGTCGCATAGGTCTCGATCGCATAGAGCGCCGGCACCTTCACCGTCCCCACCTTCGACAGCCGGCTGATGTCGTTGCGCAGAAGGTCCACGATCATCAGGTTCTCGGCCCGGTCCTTCTCTGCCCCCCGCAACTCGGCGATGATCGCCGCATCTTCGGCCGCATCCTTTCCCCGAGGCCGCGTGCCCTTCATCGGACGGGTCACGATCCTTCCGCCCGAGACCTTGAAGAACAGTTCCGGGCTGCGCGAGACCACCACCGGCCCCACGCCCAGATCGACATAGGCGCCGTGGCCGACCGCCCCGGTCCGGCGAAACGCGCCGTAAAGGCCCAGCGCCGTGCCCGAAACCAGCCGCGCCGCCATCGGGAAGGTCAGGTTCACCTGATAGCAGTCGCCCGCGGCGATGTAATCGAAGACCTTCCGCGCGGCCGTGCCATAGGCCCGCCTGCCGATCCGCGGCGCGGGTTCGGTCATCGCGGTTGCGCGGCCTTCCTCTGCCGCCCGCGCAAGCGCGGCCCCTGCGGGGCGCGGCCCGTCGAAGACGCCCAGCGCGAGCAGCGGCCCCGGCCGCCGGCGCGGCATCAGCCGGCGCAGCTTCGGCTCCAGCGCATAGCCCGCCTCATAGGCAACG
>JBKBRG010000619.1:0-1611 GCA_046292325.1 Tabrizicola sp. | reverse complement strand
CGCCCGGTGGATCCAGCCGGTGGTCTTGCCCAGGTGCCGGCCGGGCTTCTCGGGCTTTCTTTGCAGCAGATGCACCTCGCGCGCGGGCGGATGCGGCCGCGGGCCCGCGGCGGCCAGCCCCCCGCGATCCTGCCAGGGCGCCGAGACGCCCCATTCCTCGCGCCAGAGCGCGGGATCCAGCGTCGGGCTCTGCCCTTCGTGCACCAGCGTTTCGGCCACGTCGAACCCGATGCCGCCCGCGCCGATCACCGCCACGCGAGGGCCGGTCTCGGCCCCGTTCAGCACATCGACATAGGACAGGACCTTCGCCCCCGGCTCTACCGGGATCCCGGGATCGCGCGGGGTGACGCCGGTCGCGATCACCACCTCGTCAAAGCCGGCAAGGTCATCCGCCACGACTTCATGCCCCAGGCGCAGCGTGATGCCCGGCGCGGTCAGCATGGTGGCGAACCAGTCCACCAGCCCGCGGAACTCTTCCTTGCCCGGCACCCGCATGGCCAAGTTCAGCTGGCCGCCGACGCGGTCCGCCTTGTCGAACAGCGTGACCTCGTGCCCGCGCCCGGCGGCCACGATGGCCGTCATCATCCCCGCCGGCCCGGCCCCGACCACGGCCAGCCGTTTCGGGTTGTCGGCAGGCGCATAGGCAAGCTCGGTCTCGTGGCAGGCGCGCGGGTTGACGAGGCACGAGGTCAGCTTGCCGGAAAAGGTGTGGTCCAGGCAGGCCTGGTTGCAGGCGATGCAGGGGGCGATGTGCCGCGCCCGACCGCTGGCGGCCTTGGCGATGAACTCGGCATCGGCCAGCCAGGGCCGCGCCATCGACACCATGTCGGCCGCCCCCTCGGCCAGCAGGCGCTCGGCCACCTCGGGCGTGTTGATCCGGTTCGAGGCGATGACCGGGATCCCCACCTCGGGCCGAAGCCTTGCGGTCAGATGCGCAAAGCCCGCCCGGGGGACCGAGGTCGCTATCGTCGGCACCCGCGCCTCGTGCCAGCCGATGCCGGTGTTCAGCACGCTCGCCCCCGCCGCCTCGATGGCGCGGGCCAGCTGCACCACCTCGTCCCAGGTGGAGCCGTCCGGCACCAGGTCGATCAGCGAGATGCGGTAGATCAGCACCGCCCCCGGCCCCATCGCTGCGCGGACGCGAGAGACCACCTCTACGGGCAGGCGCATGCGGTTCTCGTAACTGCCCCCCCAGCGGTCGGTCCGTCGGTTGGTATGGGTGACGAGGAACTGGTTCAGGAAATAGCCTTCCGACCCCATCACCTCCACCCCGTCATAGCCCGCCTCGATCGCCCGCGCCGCCGCGGTGGCGATGTCGGCGATCTGTTTCTCGATCCCCGCCTCGTCCAGCTCGCGCGGGGGGAAGGGAGAGATGGGCGACTTGATCGCCGAGGGTGCCACGCAGTCCTTGCCATAGGCGTAGCGCCCGGCATGCAGGATCTGCATGGCGATATGGCCGCCCTCGGCATGGACGGCATCTGTCACCCGGCGGTGATGGGCGATGTCCTTGTCGCTGAAAAGCCCCGCCGCGCCGGGAAACACCCCGCCCTCGCGGTTCGGCGCCATGCCGCCGGTGACGATCAGCCCCGCGCCCCCCCGCGCCCGCGCGGC
>JBKBRG010000618.1:0-1612 GCA_046292325.1 Tabrizicola sp. | reverse complement strand
CCACATGCTGTGGTATCTGCACCTTGCCAGCGAGGTGGGAATCGTGGTCACCGGCTACAGCGACAGCCCGCTGGCTGTGGGAGAGGTCGGGCGCGGCGGGGCGGGGCGGTTCGTGAAGGCGACACTCAGGCCGCATGTGGTGGTCCGGCCGGGAACCGACCTTGCGGCGGCCGAGGCCATCCACCACCGCATCCACGAAGTCTGCTTCATCGCCCGGTCGGTGAACTTTCCGGTGGACTGCGCGCCCACCTTCGAGGTTCGGGCGTAACGCGCGGCGCGGGCTGCGTCGCCCGTCGCCAGGCGACCCGCGACGGCGGGCCGGAGATGCGGGGAAGATCGTGCCTTGCGCGACATTCGGTGTCGCAAACCGGACGGTTCCGCCCGAAGCCCACCGCTAGGGTCGCGCCCGGGGGTCGGGGCGGACATGGACGAAACGGATTACATCATCGTGGGCGCGGGGTCGGCGGGCTGCGTCCTGGCCGACCGGCTGACGGCCAGCGGACGCCACAAGGTCACGCTGCTGGAAGCAGGGGGATCCGACCGGCGCTTCTATGTCCACCTGCCGCTTGGCTATGGCAAGCTGTTCTACGACCCGGCGGTGAACTGGCTTTACAGGACCGAACCCGATCCCGGACTGAACGGCGCGCAGGACCATTGGCCGCGCGGCAAGATCCTCGGCGGGTCCTCCAGCATCAACGCGATGGTCTGGATCCGCGGACATCGCGCGGATTACGAGGACTGGGGCCGCGCGGCGCCGGGCTGGGGCTGGGACGAGTGCCTTGCCGGCTATCGGGCGCTGGAGGACAACGAGGCCGGCGCGGACGAGTTTCGCGGGACGGGTGGGCCCCTGTTCATCTCGGCCAACCGGACAGGGCTGCATCCGCTGGTGGCCAGCTATGTCGCGGCCTGCGGCCAGGCGGGTCTGGCGGAGAACCCGGATTTCAACGGCGCGCAGCAGGAAGGCGCCGGCATCTACCAGATGACGATCAAGGCGGCCCGGCGCAATTCGGCGGCGCGGGCCTTCCTGCGCCCGGCGATGAAGCGGCCGAACCTGCGCGTGCTGACCCGGGCGCTGGCGACGCGGGTGCTGATCGAGGGGGGACGGGCGGTCGGGGTCGAATATCGCCAGGGCGGCACGACGCGGATGCTGCGGGCGCGCGCCGAGGTGATCCTGGCCGGGGGCGCGATCAACTCGCCACAGCTGTTGCAGCTGTCGGGCATCGGGCCGGGGCCCCTTTTGCAAGGGCTTGGCATCCCGGTCGTCAGAGACAATCCGAATGTCGGCGACCATCTCAGCGACCATCAGGGGCTGAACTACACCTGGTCGATGAAGGTGCCGACCTACAATGACGAGCTGCGCCCCTGGTGGGGCAAGCTGCGAGCCGGGTTGCAATATGTGCTGGGCGGCGGTGGCCCGCTGTCGAAGTCGATCAACCACGGCGGCGGTTTCTTCCGCACGCGCCCCGACCTGGACCGGCCGAACATGCAGCTGTATTTCCAGGCCTTCTCGACGCTGATCCCGCGCGGGGGCGAGCGGCCGATCCTGACGCCGGACCCCTGGTCGGGCATGTCGATCGGCCTGTCGAACTGCCGGCCGACGAGCCGGGGCCAT
>JBKBRG010000617.1:0-1617 GCA_046292325.1 Tabrizicola sp. | reverse complement strand
CGACGTCGCCTATGTCTGGCATGCCGGCCTGTTTGCCGGCGTGGTCGGCGATAGCCTTGCCGCCAGCGGCTTCCAGCTCCGCTCCCAGATCATCTGGGACAAGGGCCAGCTGGTTCTATCCCGCGGCGATTATCACTGGGAGCATGAGCCCTGCTGGTATGCCGTGAAGAAAGGCGCGAAAGGTCATTGGGCTGGCGATCGCAAGCAGACGACCGTCTGGCACATCGCCAAGCCCAAGAAGAACGAGACAGGTCACGGCACCCAGAAGCCGGTCGAATGCATGAAGCGCCCGATCGAGAACAATTCCAGTCCCGGCCAGGCGGTCTACGAGCCGTTCTCAGGCTCCGGGACCACGATCATTGCCGGCGAAATGACCGGTCGTTCGGTCCACGCGATCGAGCTCAACCCGGCCTATGTCGATGTAACCATCAAGCGCTGGCAGGATTTCACCGGCGCTGCCGCAACCCTGGAAGGCGACGGCCGGACATTTGACGAGATCGCGGCCGGGCTCCCCCAGGAATTGAACGATGAAGCCCGGAACGAAACCCAAACCAACCCATCTGAAGCTGATTGAGGGTAATCGCGGCAAGCGCCCGCTGAACCGAAAGGAGGCCGCTGTGCCTGCGGCACTGCCGGCACCGCCGCCCCACCTGACCGCTGACGCGCTCGAGGAATGGAACCGGGTCGCCCACTGGTTGCACCGGATCGGCCTCTTGTCCGAGGTCGATCGCGCGGCACTTGCCGCCTACGCGCAGGCATACGGCCGCTGGGTCCAGGCCGAACGGGCGATCGCCAAGATGGCCGAGAAGGACCAGCTGACCGGCGGCCTGATGATCAAGACGTCCAACGGCAACGCCATCCAGAACCCGCTGGTCGGCACCGCCAACAAGGCTGCCGCGGACATGATGCGTTACGCTGCAGAATTCGGGATGACGCCCAGTGCCAGAAGCAGGATCTCAGCCGAGGCGGCGTCGGAAGGCACCGACCCCGCCGACCGCTTCTTCAGCTGACCGGACGACCGATTACGCCCGCGCGGTTGTTGCCGGCGAGATCGTTGCCGGGCCACACGTGCGCAATGCCTGTCGCCGTCACCTAGACGACCTGAAGCGCACCGACGGGTTCCGGTTCGATCTCGAGGCTGCAAACCATGCCTTCGGCTTTTTCGAGGAGGTGCTGAAGCTTTCCGAAGGCCAGTTCGAGGGCCAGCCCTTCCGGCTTGAACCGAGCCAGGCCTTCATCATCGGCAGCCTGTTCGGCTGGAAACGCGCCGATGGCCGCCGACGCTTCCGCCGGGCCTACATCGAACAGGGCAAGGGTAACGGCAAATCGCCGGTCGCGGGCGGTATTGGCCTGTTCGGCATGACGGCGGCCGGGGAAGCCGGCGCCCAGATTTATGCGGCGGCGGCCAAACGGGAACAGGCCGGCATTCTTTTTGCCGACGCGGTGACGATGGTCCGCCAGTCCCCGGCACTGGCGCGGCGGCTGGAGTTTTCCGGCGGTCCGGGCCGCGAATTCAACATCGCGCACCACGCTTCGGGGTCGTTCTTCCGCCCGGTGTCGCGCGATACCGGCAAGACCGGCTCGGGACCGCGGCCCTATTTAGTGCTGGCGGGCGGA
>JBKBRG010000616.1:0-1629 GCA_046292325.1 Tabrizicola sp. | reverse complement strand
TGTCGCCATACAGCGCCGCGCCGCGGTTGATCACGTCGCAGCAGGGCAGGATGCCCTCGGGCAGGCGGGCGTCGAACTGCCACAGCTCCTTCCCGGTCTTGACGTCGATCGCGTAAAGCCGGCTGTAGGACCCGGTGATATACATCACTCCGTCATGGATCAGGGGCTGGGTCTCCTGCCCCCGCTGCTTCTCGCCGCCCAGGGAGAAGGCCCAGACCGGCACCATCTTGCCCACATTGTCCTTGTTGATCATCGCCAGCGGGCTGAAGCGTTGCAGGTCGCGGCCCATCCCGTTGGTCAGCACGTCTCCGGTCGAGGCGGCGTCCCCCGCCAGGTCCTGTTCGGTGATCCCCGCATAAGCCGGGGCAGCAAATATCAGGGCCGCCGAAACGGCGGCAACAAAGCGGTTCATCAGGATCCCTCCCTCGGGTTTCAGACGACTGGACGGCGCGCCGGTCCCTCCCCCGGGGCCCCTGTCACCGGACACTTTGCGTCCGAAGCCGCGCCGCCGGTATTGGCCAATGGTCGTAAGCGCCGCGCTTCCCTGCGGCCTGCTGGCTGACCCTTTCCCGACTGCTCCTGCCGGTGTCGCGGCCGCGCCGGGCAGACAGGCCCGCAGCGTCGTGGCAACCCCGGCCTTGCGGTCGTCGTCCGCCCCAGATCCGGTCCTTGCCGCGAGGCGGCTTCGCGCTTAGTCATCCACAACCGCCCCGCGATACCCGGAACGCCCTGTCGCCGCGCATCGTCTCTCCGGGCAGATGACGCCCAAGTTCCAGGACCGCGATGTCGAACCGCCTGCCCAAAGCCCTCGTGACCCTCATGGCCTGGCTCGCCGTGACCGTCATCGTCGGAACGATGCTGCGCCCGCAGACCGCCGGGATCGCCGAGATCGTCGGCTTCCTCTCCAGCGGAATCGCGTGGAACGTGCTGGCCGGCGCCGTCCTTCTGGCGCTTGCCACGCGCGCCTTCGGCTGGCGCGATCTGGGCTTTCGCGCGCCCCGGAGCGGCCCGGTCCTCCGGCTCGCCTGGTTCCCCGTCCTGACCCTGCTGCCCTTCTACGCCATCGCCCTTGCCGTGGGCCTGCCACCCGCGCAGGCGGTCCTCTTCCTCGCGGTCAACACGGCGCTTGTCGCGCTCTCCGAGGAATGGATGTTCCGCGGCGTCCTTTTCGCGGCCTTCCGCGGGCGCATGCCGCTCTGGGCGGCGATCGCGCTGACCTCGGTCCTGTTCGGGGCGGTCCATGTCCTCAACGCCTTCGCGCTGGGCGACATCCGCCTTGCCGCCGCGCAGGCGGTCGCGGCCATGATGACCGGCACCCTGCTCGTTGCGCTGATGCTGCGCACCGGCTCGATCTGGACCGCCGTCGCCTACCACCTGCTCTGGAACTTCGGCATCCTGCTCGTGGCCTACGAGACCGCGAAATATTCGCTGCCCGAGGGGCCCCTGCGCCCCGGCACCTACCTCATGCCGATGCTCGTCGTCCTGCCGAACTTTCTTTACGGGCTGATTCTCCTGCGGCGGTTGCCGGACGCGGCCCGGTCCGGGCAGACCGGCGCCGACTGACCCGGAAGGATCGGCTTGGTCAGGGCAGGAACGGTCGAAGGCAGGCCCGTTTCAGCTGGTTAACGC
>JBKBRG010000615.1:0-1631 GCA_046292325.1 Tabrizicola sp. | reverse complement strand
CCCGGCGGTGTTTTGCGCGGCGCCTTGGTGAGAATGAAAAAGGGCCGGTGAGACCGGCCCTTTTCGTGTCTGTTCTTGCTCCCTGTCGGACTGGCCGACTTCATGCAAAGGGACGCTAAGGCGGAAAACTCTGTCCGTCAACGGGTTCATTTGCGGAACGCTACAGAAAAAAAAACCGCGCCTTTTCAAGGGCGCGGCCAGTCGACAGGGAGGAAGTCACCGCCGGACCGGGACCGCGTCCCATGTCCGGCGAGTTGAGTCTGGCAGAAAGAGGTTAAGCATGTATGTTTGGCCCGGTCGGCGAGATGCGCCCGATCAAGCGGGCATTTCAACCAGGGGTTGCATGGGGGCAAAGGTGACGGATCAGGCGAGCGGAATGGACAGCATCTTCCTGGGCGGCGGCGGCGAGAATTACAGCCTGCCGCAGCGCCTGCTGCTGAAATACGGCAACCGTCACGGGCTGATCGCGGGCGCCACGGGGACGGGCAAGACCGTCACGCTTCAAGTCCTGGCCGAGGGCTTTTCGGCGGCCGGGGTGCCGGTCTTCATGGCGGATGTGAAGGGCGATCTTGCCGGGCTTGCGGTCTCGGGCTCTGCCGAGGGCAAGCTGCATGAGCCCTTCATGAAGCGCGCGGCGCAGATCGGTCTGGACCTGCAATACCGCAGCTTCCCGGTGATCTTCTGGGATCTGTTCGGCGAAAAGGGCCATCCGGTGCGTGCGACCGTGGCCGAGATGGGGCCGCTGCTGTTGTCGCGCCTTCTGGAATTGACCGAACCGCAGGAAGGCGTGCTGAACGTGGCGTTCCGGCTGTCGGACGAAGAGGAACTGCCACTTCTGGATCTGAAGGATCTTCAGGCGCTGCTGACCTTCGTGGCCGAGAACGCGCAGGCGATCTCGGCGCGCTATGGTCTGGTCTCGAAGGAATCGGTCGGGGCGATCCAGCGGCGGCTGCTGGTGCTGGAAAACGAGGGCGGCGCGGGGCTGTTCGGCGAGCCCGCACTGGACCTGACCGACCTGATGACGGTGGATGCCTCGGGGGCAGGGCGGATCAGCATCCTTGCGGCAGACCGGCTGATGAATTCGCCCAGGCTCTATGCGACCTTCCTGTTGTGGCTGCTGTCGGAACTGTTCGAGGCCCTGCCCGAGGTGGGCGATCCCGACAAGCCGAAGCTGGTCTTCTTCTTCGACGAGGCGCACCTTCTGTTCGCCGACGCCCCCAGGGCGCTGATCTCCAAGGTCGAACAGGTCGCCCGCCTGATCCGGTCGAAGGGGGTCGGGGTCTATTTCATCACCCAGAACCCGGCGGATGTGCCGGACACCATCCTGGGCCAGCTTGGCAACCGTGTGCAGCACGCCTTGCGCGCCTTCACCGCCAAGGACCAGAAGGATCTGGCCAAGGCGGCCGAGACCTATCGCCCCAACCCGCGCTTCAGGATCGAAGAGGCGATCCGCGATGTCGGCACCGGCGAGGCGGTGACCTCCCTGCTGGAAGCCAAGGGCATTCCCGGCATCGCCGAACGCACCCTGATCCGCCCGCCGTCCAGCCAGCTTGGCCCCATCGACGACGCGGCGCGCGCGGCGGTGATGGCGGCCTCGCCGGTCCGGGGCAAGTATGACCAGCCGCTCGACC
>JBKBRG010000614.1:0-1634 GCA_046292325.1 Tabrizicola sp. | reverse complement strand
CGCCCCATCGACGCCCCCGCCTGTCGCGCGGGGGACACGGTGCCCTACCTGCCGCTCTGATCCGGCTGTGGATATGTCTTGACACAAACCGGGAACACGGGCAGAACATTGTGTTAACTCACGATGTGGAGGGTGCGCCCGTGCTGACACGCAAGCAGTTGGAACTTCTCGACTTCATCAAGACGCGGATGGATCGCGACGGGGTGCCGCCGTCCTTCGACGAGATGAAGGATGCGCTGGACCTGCGGTCGAAATCCGGGATCCACCGGCTGATCACCGCGCTGGAGGAACGCGGCTTCATCCGCCGGCTTGCCCACCGCGCCCGCGCACTGGAAATCGTCAAGCTGCCCGAGGCGATGGAAAAGCCGGGGTTCAGCCCCAAGGTCATCCAGGGCGATCGCACCGAGCCGCCGCGCGGCGCGATGGAGGTGTCGAGCGTTCATGCCCTCGAACTGCCGGTCATGGGACGCATCGCTGCCGGCGTGCCGATCGAGGCGATCTCGGAAGTCTCGCATCACGTTGCGGTGCCGGGGTCGATGCTGTCGGGCAAGGGGCAGCACTATGCGCTTGAAGTCAAAGGCGACTCCATGATCGAGGCCGGGATCAACGATGGCGACATCGTGGTGATCCGCGAACAGTCCACCGCCGAGAACGGCGACATCGTCGTGGCGCTGGTCGAGGATCACGAGGCCACCCTGAAGCGCTATCGCCGCCGCGGCAACATGATCGCGCTCGAGGCCGCCAACCCGGCCTACGAGACGCGGGTCTTTCCCGATCACCTGGTCAAGGTGCAGGGCCGCCTGGTCGGGCTGATCCGCAGCTACTGACCGGCCAGCGCCAGGGCCCTCGCGCCGAGGTCCGGCAACGCGACGGCGCCCGATCCTGGCGACCAGAGCCGCTGTGCCCCCTTCGTCGGCTCGAGGCGCAGGCCTTTCCCCTCCTGCCAGACCGCCAGCGGCCCGGTCGCGTCCAGCACGGTCTGGTCCACCAGCAGACATTCCCCGGGCGGCGTCCCGGCCCTTCCGGCAAGGATCACCAGATCGGCCCTGGGGCAGACCTCGGCCAGCCGGGCCTCTGCGTCCTTGCCGGACAGCGCCACGGCCCTGAGACCCGCCAGTTCGAACCAGCGTGCGCCCCTGGCCCCGGTGAACCCGGGGCGCCTGGCGGCCGTCGCCTGGTCCGCGAGGTCGCCGTCATTCTGAAGCCAGTTCTCGGCGGCGAAGCCCCCGCCCCTGGCCACCGAAAGGGCGCGCCCCTCGGGCCCAGCGAGGCCGACCAGCCGCCCATCGCCCGCGATGAGCAGCACCGGCCGCTCGGCCGTGGCCCACAGGGCAAGGGCTGCCAGAACCGGAACCAGCCCAATGGCCTGCACCCTGCCCCGCCAGAGGATCAGCCAGATCGCCCCCAGCGTGAACAGCGGCAGCACCCAGGGGCCGGGTGCCGGAATGGCGGTGACCGCCCCGTCCAGCCCCGCGATCCAGTGCGCGACGAACAGGATCCAGCGCGCGCCCTGCTCCATCACCCACAGCGGCAGCCAGGCCAGGCCGAAGGGCGCCATCAGCGCCGCCAGCACCCCGGCGGGCATCACCACCGCGCCCATCACCGGGACGGTCAGCACGTTGGCCAGCAGGCCA
>JBKBRG010000613.1:0-1636 GCA_046292325.1 Tabrizicola sp. | reverse complement strand
ACACCTCTACGGGGCCGCTCGGCAACTTCGTGCCCGAGGTGAAGATCGTCGACATTCCCTTCCTGTTCCGCGGCTACGACCACGCGCGCAAGACCCTCGACGGCCCGATCGGAGACGACCTGCTCGCCAAGATGCGGGCCAAGAACCTGATCGGCCTGGCGTGGACCGAGAACGGCTTTCGGCACATGACCAACAACAAGCGGCCGATCGTGAAGGCCGAAGACGCGAAGGGCCTGAAGATGCGCACCATGGAGAACAAGGTGCACATGGACGGGTACAAGACCTTTGGCATCCTGCCCACGCCGATGCCCTTCCCCGAGCTGTTCACCGCCTTGCAGCAGGGCACGGTCGATGGCCAGGAGAACCCGATCCCGGTGATCCTCTCGGCGAAGTTCGCCCAGGTGCAGAAGCATCTGTCGCTCACCGGCCACGTGTACTCGCCCGCGGTGATCATCCTGTCGCCGGCGGTGTGGAACAAGCTGTCGGATGCCGACAAGAAGGTCTTCGTCGAGGCCGCACGCAAGGGCGCCGCCGCGCAGCGCAAGAAGGTCAACGACGACGAGGCCAACGGCATCGCGCAGCTTCGCAAAGACGGCATGCAGGTCGTCGAGAACGTGGATGGCGAGAGCTTCCGCAAGGCGGTCGCGACCGTGTTTCCCGAGTACGCGAAGGAGTTCGGCGCGGATCGCATCGCTGCGATCCTGGCGGTCAAGTAAGTCCAGCTGTCGCCCGCGGCCGCTCTGGGCGGCCGCGGCCTGCCGAGTCCTCGTTCGTGCACGTGCGGGAGTTGCCGTGAGATCCCTGATCCTCTCCATCGACCGCCGCCTCAGCGGGCTGGCACTCCTGCTCGCCGCGCTGCTGCTGGCGCTGGTGGCCGCGCTCGGCCTGTGGCAGGTGATCAGCCGTTTCCTGCTCGAGGAACCGTCCACCTGGACCGAGGAGGCGATGCGGCGGCTGCTGATCTGGATGGTGATGCTGGGCACCGCAGCCGCGTTCAGGCGAGGCGCGCTCGTGTCGGTGGACCTGATGCTCAGGCTGTCGCGCGGCGCGTGGCTGCGCTACGTGCGCCTGGGGATCGCCGCCGTGTCGCTTGCCTACCTGACCGTGATCGCCTGGTATGGCATCGACCTGGCCTGGCGCGTGCGCTTCCAGACCTTCGCCAGCATCGACATGTCAATGGGCTGGGCCTACCTCGCGCTGCCCGTGGGCGCGCTGCTCTCGATGCTCGCCGTGACCGCGAACTTCCTCGATCCGCGGAACGAAGAACTCGGCACCGCACAGTGAACGCCTGGCGTCGCGGCCGCACGGCCGCGGCGGGCGCGCGCCAACCAATCCCACGACGGCAACGCGATGTCCTCTACCTTGCTCTTCACGATGCTGCTGTGCTTCGCCTTCAGCATCTCGATCGCCGTCTCGATCGGCAGCTCTGCGATTCTGGGCTTGGCGCTCTTCGACCCCTCGCGGCTGATCATCGCACCCAAGGAGATGTTCACCGCGATCGACAAGTTCCCCCTCGCGGCCATCCCCTTCTTCATCCTCGCCGGAAACCTGATGGAGGCCAGCGGCATCTCGCGGCGGCTTGTCGAGTTTGCCAAGTCGCTGGTGGGTGGCGTGCAGGGGGGACTGCCGATGACCA
>JBKBRG010000612.1:0-1640 GCA_046292325.1 Tabrizicola sp. | reverse complement strand
CGACGTGGAGAACGCCAACATGGCCTCGCCCAGCTACAACCCGCGCCGGGCGGGGACGGGCGGGTCGCAGTATCCCGACCTGCCGGCGGAATTCTCGAAACTCCCGCATGACCGGGGGACCCTCGGGGCCGCGCGCTCGCAGAACCCGAATTCGGCCAACAGCCAGTTCTTCATCAACTTCCGCGACAACCATTTCCTGAACGGCCAGTATACCGTCTACGGTCGGGTCATCAGCGGGATGGAGCATGTCGACAAGATCGCCCGGGGCGAGCCGCCGGCGAACCCCGACCGCATGATCACCGTCCGGGTGGCCGCCGATGTCGCGTAAGCTGATCCTCGCCGCGGCGCTGGCCGCCGTCACCGCCCCCGCCCATGCCCAGGAAACCGACGGCCCCGGCCCGAACCTGGTGATCGAGATCGCCGGCCAGGCCAATGGAACCGTGGTCATCGACCTGTTGCCCGATGTCGCCCCCCGGCACGTCGCGCAGATCACCGCTCTGGCGAAGGAGGGCGCCTATGACAACGTGGTCTTTCACCGGGTGATCGACGGCTTCATGGCCCAGACCGGCGACGTGCAATACGGCAAGGCCGGGGGCGACCTGTCGATGGCCGGGCGGGGCGGTTCGTCCCGGCCCGATATCCCGGCCGAGTTCACCGACACGCTCAGCTTCCAGCGCGGCATGGTCGGCATGGCCCGCGCCCAGGACCCGAACTCGGCCAACAGCCAGTTCTTCATCACCTTCGGCGACGCCAGCTTCCTCGACGGCCAATACACCATCTTCGGCAAGGTCATCTCGGGGATGGAGGTCGTGGACGCGATCAAGCGTGGCGAGGGCCAGAACGGCGAGGTCTCGGCCCCCGCCGACGTGATGGTCAAGGTCACGGTTCAGGAATGACGACGGGGCAGGGCGGTCGCCGCTGCCCTGCCGCTCTCAGGCCAGCACCACCAGCGCATGGCGCTTCTTGCCGGCGGTCAGCTTCATCGGCTCGACCAGGTGGCTCGCGCCAAAGCGCAGGCCCGGGTCGGTGACCAGCTCGTCGTTGACCCGCGCGCCGCCTTCCGCGATCAGCCGCTTGGCGTCCTTGCCGCTGGCCGCCAGCCCCGCCCGCACGAAAAGCTGCACGATCCCCACGCCTTCGGCCAGTTCCTCGGGCTGCAGGGTCACCGTGGGCAGATCGCCACCGATTCCGCCCTTCTCGAACACCTCGCGCGCCGTGGCTTCCGCCGTGGCCGCCGCCTCGGCCCCATGCAGGAGACCCGTCGCCAGATTCGCCAGCAGGATCTTCGCCTGGTTTATCTCCGCCCCGCCAAGGCTGCCCAGCCGGTCGCATTCCTCGACCGGCAGTTCGGTGAAGATCTTCAGGAACCGGCCCACATCGGCGTCGGTCGTGTTGCGCCAGAACTGCCAGAATTCGTAGGGCGAAAGCATGTCGCCGTTCAGCCAGACCGCGCCGCTGGCCGACTTGCCCATCTTCCGCCCGTCGCTCGTGGTCAGAAGCGGCGTCGTCAGCCCGAAGATCTCCCGGTCGATGACCCGGCGCGTCAGGTCGATGCCGTTGATGATGTTGCCCCACTGATCCGACCCGCCCATCTGCAACAGGCAGCCATAGCGCCGATGGATTTCAAGAAAATCATAGGC
>JBKBRG010000611.1:0-1647 GCA_046292325.1 Tabrizicola sp. | reverse complement strand
CAAAGCCGCCCTCGCTGCGACCGCCGATCCCGACATGGGCGGTGACGGTCGCCTCCTCCGGCACCGAGCCGAGCTTTTCGCTGGCCGCGGCAAACCGCATCGCACCCAGGTAGCAGGCGCTGTAACCCAGCGCGAACAGCTCCTCGGGGTTGTGGCCAAGGCCGGATCCGCCCAGTTCCTTCGGGCTGGCGTGGGTGATGGTCAGCTGACCGTTCGCCAGGCTGGCCACTCCGTTGCGCCCGCCGCCCGTGGCCTTTGCTTCGGTCCAGTATTTTGCGTCCACAGCCATCTACTGCCTCCATGTGTGCGATTAAATCGTGTGCGATTTATAAGTGACCAAGCCCGCATTGTCAAGTGCGGCGCGCGCGGTGCTTGAAATTAGATCGCCTGCGATCTAACATGCTGCATGACCATCGCTCCTTCCGACATGCTCTGCTTTTCGCTGCATTCGGCCGCCCATGCGGTCCATGCCGCCTATGCACCCCTTTTGCAGCCCTTCGGCCTGACTTATCCGCAATATCTGGCGATCTCTGCCCTCGACGGTCGGGACGGGATGACGGTCAGCCAGCTTGGCGCCGAGCTGCGTCTGGAATCCAACACGCTGACTCCGCTTCTGAAGCGGATGGAAAGCGCAGGATGGCTGACCCGCAGCCGTGACAGCCGGGACGAACGGCAGGTCCGCCTGTCCCTGACCGAGTCTGGCCGAAGGCTGGCCCAGGCCCTTGCCGGCGTTCCCCGGGCCTTTGCAGAGAAGACCGGGCTGCAGATGTCCGAAATTGCCGATCTGCGCGATATCCTTGCCGCGCTGCGCGACAAGCTGAAGCCCGCCAAAGCTTGACAGACCGTCAACGCGCGCGGCCAGGTCCTTGAAACTGCCAGCCCCGTGGCCCCGTCCACGCAGGGCGGATCAGGCGGTCCGACCCCGCTCGATCCGCAGGAACTGGATCAGCCGGGCCGTCCCGGCGGCCCCCCTGGCGCGCAGCCAGGTATCGCGGGGGGTGCGGGACAGACGCAGGAAATGCTTGACGCGGGCCCCGGTGGACCGGGCGCGATGGTCGGCAAGATGACGGCTCATGCTCTCCTCCCAAAGGTCTGCATTCGCGACAGCTTGCACCCGAATCACCCGTTCGCCAACCTTTTCAGGCGGCCCCGTCGCGCGATCTTGCCAGCCGCCCGTCCGGGCGGCTAGCCTGCGGCCGCTAACCAGTTTCCGACCCGGACAAGGACACGCGATGAAATTGCTGAGATACGGGCCCAAGGGCAAGGAGAAGCCCGGCCTCCTCGATGCGGACGGCCGCATCCGCGACCTCTCCGGTCATGTCGCCGACATCGCGGGCGAGGCCCTGTCCCCCGCCGGCCTGCAACGCCTTGCCGCACTGGACCCGGCAAGCCTCCCGCTCGTTCCGGGCGTGCCTCAGAAGGACATCCGCCTCGGCCCCTGCGTCGGCGGCACCCGGAAATTCATCTGCATCGGCCTCAATTACGCGGACCATGCAGCCGAGACCGGCGCGCCGATCCCCAGCGAACCCGTGGTGTTCAACAAGTGGATCACCGCCATGTGCGGCCCTGACGACGATGTCGAGATCCCGCGCGGCTCGGTCAAGACCGATTGGGAGGTCGAACTGGGTGTGGTGATCGGCACCGGCG
>JBKBRG010000610.1:0-1654 GCA_046292325.1 Tabrizicola sp. | reverse complement strand
AGCACCACAACGGCATCCGAGTTCATGAACATGACCTTCTTGCGCTCGTGCATGTCCTCGGTGACGATCAGCCGCCGCCGGTCGCGACTGGCACGCTCGCGGCCCATCAGATGGGTCGGAATCACCCCCAGCGTCTCGGCCCCGGCCGCCGTCGCGGCAGCGGCGACCGCCCCCATCAGCCCGACCTCGCCCGCCCCGAACACCAGCCGCCAGCCATTGCGCGCCAGCATCTCGCCGGTCATGCGGGCGGCATCGGCATGGGCGGGATTGTGGCCGGGACGCGAGCCGCAGAAGACGCAGACGGAACGAAGGGACATGGGCCAGCCTGAAAAGGGGTTGCTTTGCCCCGTCATATAGAGATTCCTGATCACAAGAAACCAAAGCGGCGAAACCGCGCAGGGGGAATAGGGGATGTCGGCATTCGGGGCCTTGGACCGGGGAACGCGCATTGCCATCCTCCTTCTGGGAGGCGTGTCGGTTTCCGGCATCGGATACATCGCCTGGCAACTGACCCGGCCGATGCCCGAGGACGTGGTCTCGACCGCCCCGCCCGCGGCCTCCCCGCAGCCCGCCGCTGCCCCGGAGACCGGCGCGGCGTCCCCTGCTGGACCAGCCGCAGAGCCCGCGCCCAGTCCGGCGCAGGCCGCCGACCCGCAGCCCGCTTCGGAACCCGCGGTGGAGACGGCTGCTGATGCGCAGCCCGGGGCCGCGCCCGCCGAACAGGCCCCGGCAGCCTCCGTGCAGCAGCCGGTGATCGACACCTGGCGCGTTGCGGCCAACGGGGATGCGGTCGTCTCGGGCAGCGCCGAACCCGGTGCGACGGTCGAGGTGGTCGTGGGCGGCCGGGCCGTGGCCAGCGGCACGGCGACCGCGGCCGGGGACTTCGCCCTGCTCTTCACCCTGCCGCCGAATCCCGATCCCAGCCTGATGTGGCTGTCGATGACGCTGCCCGGGCAGGCGCCCGTCGCCTCGGCCCAGATGGTCGCCCTCGGCCCGATCGAGGGGCCGCCCCCGGCGGTTGCCGAGGCGGGGGCGCCCGCGGACGATCAGGTCGCCGCCACGGCGGAACCTGCCGCACCTCCGGCGCTGCTGCTGTCCGACCAGGGCGCGGTGGTGCTTCAGGATCCCGCATCACCCGCGCCGGAGGCCAGCCGGACGGCCTCGGTGATGATCGACACGATCTCCTACACGCCGGACGGCGAGGTGCAGGTCGGCGGGCGCGGGGCAGGGGGGGCGATGCTGCGGATCTATCTCGACAATGCCGAGAAGCTGACCCTGCCGATCCCGGCCTCGGGCAAATGGGCGACGACGCTGCCCGACACGCCGCCGGGGGTCTATACGCTGCGGGTTGACCAGCTGGACGGCGCGGGCAAGGTCACTTCGCGCTTTGAAACCCCGTTCAAGCGCGAGACGCTGTCCGCACTGGCGGCTGTCGCCGGCGGCGAGGCCGCAGCGGCCGCCGCGCCCCCGGTCTTGCCGGTCGAGGACACGGCCAGGGCCGTGCCGTCGGCCCCCGAGGATGCCGCCGATGCCCCGGCCGCCGCCGCGCCGGCCGAGCTTGCCGCCGCCCCCGATCCCGGTGACACCGCGGCCCCCGCTGCGCCGGTGGCGGCATCCGATCCGACCGAGCCCGCCGCCCCCGAGGCGCCGGCCA
>JBKBRG010000609.1:0-1658 GCA_046292325.1 Tabrizicola sp. | reverse complement strand
GGTTTCTGGGGTCGTGGTGCGTCTTATGGAAATCCACCGGGTTGAGCTTACCCCTATACTGGCCCTGACGCTGATCTATGAACTCACGGGTTTGTCGCTGGGTGCGCTTTCGCGCACCCCACGGGTCATTCCGCCGTGTTCGACGACACCCCGACCTGCGCCGGGCGCAGCAGGCGGTCGTGCAGCAGGAAGCCTTCCGTCATCACCTGGATGATCTGACCAGCCTTGGTGCCGGGAAGCGGCGCCTCGAACATGGCCTGATGCAGTTGCGGATCGAACGGGTCGCCCACGGCCGGCGAGATCGGCGTCACACCGTGCCTTGTCATCACGTTGCTCAGCTCGCGCAGGGTCAGCTCCACGCCCTCGATCAGCGCCGCCGAGGCCTCGCGGCTTTCCTCCGGGATCGCCTGAAGCGCGCGGTTCAGGTTGTCATAAACCGGCAGGAGGTCCCGTGCGAGGCGCGTGCTGCCATACATCTCGGCCTCTTTCCGGTCCCGCTCGGCGCGTTTGCGGCTGTTCTCGGCATCCGCCAGCGCGCGCATGAACTGGTCGCGCAGCTCGTCGCGCTCGGCCCGCAGGGCCTCGAGCTCATCGACTTCCGGGGTGTCAAACTCTTCCAGCTCCACCTGAGCGACGGTGGGTTCTTCCTGCGACATTGCGCTTCGTCCTCTTTCAGCCCTTGCCGCGGTCACTGACCAGGCGGCCCACAAGCTGCGCGGTGTAATCGACGATCGGAACGATGCGGCCATAGTTCAGCCGAGTCGGTCCGATGACGCCCACCGCGCCGATGATCTTCCGATCCGCGTTCATATAGGGAGAAACCACCAGACTTGAACCGGAAAGTGAGAAAAGCTTGTTCTCGGACCCGATAAATATGCGCACTCCTTCACCCGCCTCGGTCAGGTTCAGGAATTCGGCGATGTCCCGCTTGCGTTCCAGATCGTCGAACAGGACACGGATCCGTTCGATCTCGGCCTGATCCGCCACGTTGTCGATCAGGTTCGCCCGACCCCGAACGATCAGACGTTCCGAGGGCTCGCCCGCGTTCTCCCACAATGCAAGCCCGCTTTCGACCAGCTCTCGCGCCAGCGAATCGATCTCCTGCCGCCGCCTCTCGATCTCGGTCGCCATGCTGGTCCGAAGTTCCGACAGCGTGCGCCCTTCGGCCAGGGCGTTCAGGAAATTCGCCGCCTCCCGCATCGAGGACGGCGTCTGCCCCGGCGGCGGCACGAAGACGCGGTTCTCCACCTGTCCATCGGCAAAGACCAGCACCACCAGCGCCCGGTCCTGCGCAAGACTTACGAACTCGATGTGGCGGATCGGCGCTTCCCGTTTCGGCGCCAGCACCACGCTTGCCCCGCGGGTGATCATCGATAGCGCCGCCCCGACCTCGTCCAGGAGGGTCGCCACGTCGTGATCGTTCATCCCCAGCGTGGCGTCGATCTTCTCCTGATCCTCCGGCGCGACCTGGCCGACTTCCAGCAGGCTGTCCACGAACATCCTGAGGCCCAGCTGCGTCGGCACCCGCCCGGCCGAGACGTGCGGGCTGTCCAGCAGGCCCAGATACTCCAGATCCTGCATGACGTTCCGCACCGTCGCGGCCGAAAGCTTTTCCGACAGCGTGCGCGTCAGCGTGCGCGACCCGACCGGCTCGCCTG
>JBKBRG010000608.1:0-1659 GCA_046292325.1 Tabrizicola sp. | reverse complement strand
GTCCAGCTCTGATCGCGGATCTCGGCGCGGCTGCCCAGGGTCTCGCGGATCTCCTCGACGCCGGATTTCTCGGGCGTGACGAAGCTGAACCCGTCCGCGCCGATCACCGCGCCGGGCTGGCAGATGAAGCGGTCGCCGATGGTGACCCGCGCCCCGATCCGCGCTCCTTGCAGGATCAGGGCGTCCCGCCCGATCCGCGCGCCTTCGGCGATCGAGACATGGCTGGCGATCCTTGCGCCCGGCCCGATCACCACGCCGGCGCCGATCAGCACGAAGGGACCGATGGCGGCACCGGGGCCGATCTCGGCGGTCGGATCGACGATGGCCGCGGGATGCAGCCCCGGCGCAATGACGGGTCCGGGATCCATCAGCCGTGTCAGACCCGCCATGGCGAGCCGCCCGCGCGGGGCGAAGATCGCGGCCTTCAGCCCCATGGCCCGCCAGTCGGCGCCCGGCCAGAGCATCGCCGCCTGCGCCCGTCCCCTGGCGATGCCCTCGCCATAGCGGGGGTCCATCGCCAGGGCCAGCTGGTCGGGCCCCGCGGCCGCAGGCTCGGCCGCGCCGCGCACGGTCAGGTCAAGCGCGCCCTCCGCCTCGGCGCCAAGCGCGGCTGCGATGTCACGGATCGTGTGGCCCATGGTTCCCCCGGCTTTTCAGCGCAAGGTCTATCCCTGAACGCCGGCCAGTTCCACCCCGGCCGCCCGCAGCGCCTCCCACAGGGCCGCATCCCGCCCATAGACATCCCGGCGATAGCCGATCCGGCCGCGGCCATCGGGATAGGCGGTGAAATAGACCAGATGCACCGGAAGATGCTGTTTCAGCTTGACGGTCGTCTCGTTGCCGGTCTTGAGCGCCGCCTCGAACTCTGCCTCGGCATTGTCGGTCTGCCAGGACAGAAGCTCGTGCGCGAGGTCGAAGGGATCGGCCACCCGGATGCAGCCGTGGCTGTAGGCGCGCACCTCGTGGTCGAACAGCGCCTTCGAGGGCGTGTCGTGCAGATAGATGTTGTAGGGGTTCGGGAACATGAACTTCACCTTCCCCAGCGCGTTCCCGTCCGAGGGCGGCTGGCGCAGGCCGAAGGGGAAGGTGCGCGCCGAATAGGCGGCAAAGTTGACCGACCCGCGCGGCACCACCCGGCCGCGGCCGTCGATCACCTGCAGGTGGCTGACGGCGTTCGGATTGCGCTGCAACAGCGGCAGGTATTCCTTGACGATGATCGACCGCGGCACCCCCCAGGACGGGTTGATGACCATGTGCTCCATCTCGTCCGAGAATTCGGGGCTGCGCTGGTCGGGGACGTTCTTGCCGATGACCACCCTGGTCTCGAAGATGGTCTTGCCGCCGTCGATGATCCTGGCGCGGAAATCGGGCAGGTTCACCCAGACGTGCCTGGTGTCGCGGTCGATGTGCATCCAGCGCTCGCGCTCCATCGCGACGAGCACCGATTTCAGCCGCGCCTCGGGCGGTTGGTTGATCTCCTCCAGCGTGGCGGCATCGGCCACCCCGTCGGGCGTCAGGCCATGGGCCAGCTGGAAGGCGCTTACCGCCGCCTGAAGGCTGCGGTCGAAAGTTGCGACCGAGGTCGGCGCGAGGAAGCCCATCCGCACCAGCCGGTCGCGCAGCGCGACGACGCCCGGTCCGCTGTCACCCGGTTCCAGA
>JBKBRG010000607.1:0-1662 GCA_046292325.1 Tabrizicola sp. | reverse complement strand
GATAGATGCGCGACAGCGACGGATAGCCCTGGCCGGGCAGCAGGAAGCCCACGGCGGAATCCAGCCGGGCGATCTCGTCGTCCGAGACCTTGCCTGCCCATTGCCGCAGGACGGCCAGCGCCGCCTCTGCCTCTTCCCGCGTGGGAAGACGGTCGATCTCGGGGGTGTGGATGTTCATGGGCAGGTCCTTTCGGTTCGGGCGCGGCCCTCGGGCAGGCGCCGTCAATTTCCGGAATGTGTTACGAGCAGATCCCGCCGCCGGATCACCCTGGTCCGGGACAGGCCCCCATGAGATAGGCATTTCCGTGCGCCGCACAAGCATTCATTCCGACACGGGCGCCGCAATCTGCGTCACGAGGCCGCGGAACGCCGCCCCGGTCGCGGGGGAACGCGGGCCGCGCGCGGTCGATCCGCCAGGCCCGCCCGTCCACTGCGGCGCAAGCAAGGGGGGTGACGGAGGCAGCGGAGGTCGAATGGTCCGCCGTGCCGGTCTGCGGCGGGTCGCGTGCAGCGCGGGCAGGCCCCGACGCGCACCCGCGCGGGCTTCCAGGCCGGGGGGGCGATACGCGCCGGGCCTTGCGGTCCCCGGCCGCTCAGGCCGAGGCCGCCAGCGCCCGGGTCAGGTCGGCGATCAGGTCGCCTGCGTCTTCCAGACCCAGCGACAGGCGGATCAGGCCGGGGGTGATGCCGAGCGCGTCCTTCTGGTCCTGCGGCAGACGCTGGTGGGTCGTCGTCGCCGGGTGCGTCGCAATGGTCTTGGCATCGCCCAGATTGTTGGAAATCCTGGCAATCTCCAGCGCATTCATGAAGCGGAAGGCCGCTTCCTTCCCGCCCTTCACCTCGAATGTGACCAGCGTGCCCCCCGACCCCATCTGCGCCATCGCCAAGGCGTGCTGCGGGTGGCTCTCCAGCCCCGGATAGATCACCTTCGCCACCCGGGGATGTCCCTCCAGCGCCCGCGCCACGGCCAGGGCCGTTGCCGCCATCGCCCGGCAGCGCAGATCCAGCGTCGCCATGCCGTTGAGGTGCATCCAGGCGGTGAAGGGGGACATGCTGCCCCCGGTGTGCTTCATGTAGGGTTCAAGCGTCTTGCGGATGAATTCCTTCGTCCCGCAGACCACCCCGCCCAGCGCCCGGCCCTGGCCGTCGATGTGCTTCGTCGTGGAATAGACCACCACGTCGGCCCCCTGCTCGACCGCCCGCGAGAAGATCGGCGTCGCAAAGACATTGTCGCAGATCACCACTGCACCGACGGCATGGGCGATCCTGGAAACCGCCGCGATGTCAACAAGTTCCAGCGTGGGGTTCGACATCGACTCGAAGAACACCGCCTTGGTCCCCGGCGTCACCGCCGCGCGCCACTGGTCCGGATCGGCGCCATCGACGAAGGTCACCCGCACCCCGAACTTGCCCAGCACCTCTTCCAGCACATAGAGGCAGGACCCGAACAGCGCCCGCGCCGCGACCACATGGTCGCCCGCCCGCACGGCCGACATCAGCGCCCCCGAAACCGCCGCCATGCCGCTTGCGGTGGCGAAGGCATCCTCCGTCCCTTCCAGCGCCGCGACGCGCTCCTCGAACATCCGCGTCGTCGGGTTGCCGTAACGGGCATAGATGAACTCGTCCACGCCGGCCTTGACGAAGCGCGCCTCGGCGGCCTCG
>JBKBRG010000606.1:0-1670 GCA_046292325.1 Tabrizicola sp. | reverse complement strand
GACGGAACGGCTGCGCCTTACCCCCTCGCCGGTGCATGGGCCGGGCGAGATCGACCGGCTGGTGCGGGCGATGGATACGCTTTGGGCGCATTGTGCGCTGAATCGCGCCGAGGCGGTTGCCTGAGCCCTTTGCCCCGTGGAAAAGGCCTTGTCCTGTGCTAGGGTTTGTCCAATAGAACAAGACAGTGAGTCGCTGGGGAAGGCGACCGCGTGGATTGGTGCACCGAAGGGGACAGGTCGCGCATGATCGGTTGGAGGGCGAAACCTTCGACGACCGAAGAGGTCAAGCCGAAGGGCTTTGACGACTTCGAGTTGCGGCTGGGCGACCTGATGCGTGGCGAGCGGGCCACGCTGGGCAAGTCGCTGCTGGACGTGCAGCGCGAGCTGAAGATCAAGGCCACCTACATCGCCGCCATCGAGAACGCCGACCTCTCGGCCTTCGAGACGCCCGGTTTCGTCGCGGGCTATGTCCGGTCCTACGCCCGCTATCTGGCGATGGACCCGGAATGGGCCTTCGAGCGGTTCTGCGCCGAGGCCGGCTATTCCGTGTCGCATGGCCTGTCGGCCGCCGCCGCGCCGCAGCAGATCGCCAAGGCCCGGGCCCGGCGCGATGTCTCCGATCCGTTCGCCGATCCGAACGCGAGCTTCATTCCGCGCGGCGAGGCGATCTGGACCCGGATCGAACCCGGTGCGATCGGGTCCATCGCGGTTCTGGTCGTGCTGATCGGTGCCATCGGCTATGGCGGCTGGTCGGTGTTGCAGGAAGTGCAGCGCGTGCAGCTTGCCCCGGTGGACGAGGCCCCGACCGTGGTTGCCCAGATCGACCCTCTGTCGGATGCCGACACGGCTGCGCCGCAGATGGTGGCCAGCCGTCCGGCCGAACCGGCTGCGCAGGCGGTTGCCAGCGCGGAAGGCTCTGCCTCCAGCGATGTGATGGACCGCCTCTATCGTCCGCAGGCGCTGGACGTGCCGGTCCTGACCTCGCGCGACGGGCCGATCGCCGCGATCAATCCGCGCCAGACCGGCGTCCTGGCACAGGCGGCCGAGGCCGATGGCGTGGACGCCGCGATTGACGAGGCGCTGGACAGCGATGTCCAGGTCATCGCCGAGGCAAAGCGAGGGATCGAGGTCCTGGCCGTGCGCCCCTCCTGGGTGCGGGTCAATGCCGCGGACGGCACCGTGCTGTTCGAGAAGATCCTCGACGCCGGCGAACGCTATGTGGTGCCGCCCCTGGAAACCGCTGCCGTGTTCCGCACCGGCAATTCGGGTTCCATCTACTTCGTCGTGGACGGGGTGCCCTATGGTCCGGCCGCCCCTGGCGCCAATGTCGTCAAGGACATCAAGCTTTCGCCCGAGGCGCTGACCCAGACCTATGCCAAGGCCGATCCGAGCAAGGATCAGGACCTGGCCAATTTCGCCACGGCGCAGGCGGCGCCGGCGCTCGAGGCGCCCGCGGTCAGCGAGTAGTCCTTGCCGCCCATTGCCGCAGGCCGCTGCGCGCCTTATGCTGCGCGGGCATTGCAAGGGAAGCCCGACCCATGACTCACAATCCCGTCCGCCCCTGGCGCAACATCGCGCGACGGGCGTCGCGGCAGATCCGCGTGGGCAAGGTGCTGGTCGGTGGCGATGCTCCGATCAGCGTGCAGACGATGACCAACACGCTGACCACC
>JBKBRG010000605.1:0-1671 GCA_046292325.1 Tabrizicola sp. | reverse complement strand
TTAATGCGGCCAGTGCTTTGCCCGGGCGAGTTCGTCGGTGGCGGCGATGAACCCCGGGGAATGGGCGCCAATGGGCCGGACGAGGCGACCGAGCTGGGCGCAGGCGCGGTGATAGAGGTCGATGTAGGGCGCGAACCGGCCCGGATCGCCGCCGATGATGGCGAGGACCAGTTGCAGGTCCTGCCGCACCACACGCACCACGCTTTCCGGGCTGCCGCCCACGCCGACCCAGACCGTCATCGGCTGGCCGAGCGGCGGGACGACAAGGGCGTCCCGCAACGGGCTGCGGGTCTGGCCGGACCAGGTGACGCGGGTTTCGCGCAGCAGGCGGGCAAAGATTTCAAGGCGTTCCTCGAACAGCTGGTCGTAGTCCTCCAGGTCATACCCGAACAGCGCATAGCTTTCGGTGAAGGACCCGCGCCCCAGGATCGGCTCGGCCCGTCCGTTCGACAGGGCGTGCAGGGTGGAAAAGCGCTGGAAGACCCGCACGGGATCGTCGGTGGACAGCACCGTGACCGCGGAGCCGAGCCTGATGCGCCGGGTGCGGCCCGCGATGGCGGCCAGCACGATTTCCGGCGCCGAGATCGCGAAATCGGGGCGGTGATGTTCGCCGAGGCCGATGAAGTCGATGCCGAGTTCGTCGGCGAGAACCGCCTGCTCCACGACCTCGCGCAGCACGCGGTCCATGGGTTGCGGCAGGCCATCGGGGCCGAGGGTCACGTCGCCGAACGTGTCGAGGCCGAGGGAAATGGGGGGCATGGCAGGCTCCTTTGCCGGGATGCTAGGAAAAGCCTGACCGGAAAGGAACGCGGATTTCGAGAGAGGCCGCGTTGGAGGACGCACAGGACGGGCGGGCCCTTGCGAAAGCTGGATCGTTCGGCAAGCCGGGCCGCAGTTCCGCGTCTGACATCCGTCCGGCTAGCACCGGGCAAGGGCCGGGCGGGCGGCGATCGGGAGGATGGCGCTGGCCGGGGGGCTGTTTCGGGACCTGGGTCACGGTCGCGGTGGATCAGGGGCGCGCCCCTGCCCGGCCGGCGAAGCGGGGGGTTTCACACCCCCCGCGCCCCCCGTGGAGTATTTGCGAAAAGAGCAAGGGCAGTCAGGGGGTGTGGTCGAGGCAGGGCTGCGGCTCCGGGGTGCGGCGCTGGAACAGGGCGGGGATGCCGTCGAGCTGCGCGCGCCAGCGGGAGAGGCGGGCCTGGCGCAGGCGCCTGGCCAGCGCGATGCGGTGATGGGCATGAGGGTCCTTCGGCCGGCCATCCGGGTGGTGGGGCGTGCAGCGCAGAAGGTCGAGATTGACGCCGTGCATGACTTTCGTTCCGTGGTGGATCAGGCCTTGGATATGCCATGGAATCTGCAATGCTCCGACTCAGCAATTTCCACGGGACGAAAGATGAGATTACATGTCGCGCTGGCGTGACCTGCCCTCGCTGTCGATGCTGCGGGCCTTCGACGCCACCGCGCGGGCCGGCAGCTTCGCCGAGGCCGGGCGGGTGCTGAACGTGACCCATGCCGCCGTGACCCAGTCGGTGCGGGCGCTGGAGGGCGAGCTGGGCGTGCAGCTCGTGCGCCGGGCGGGGCGGACGGTGGCGCTGACCGAGGCGGGGGCGGCGCTGGCACGGGCGCTGGGCGAGGGGTTCGGGCGGGTGGAGGCGGGCATCGCCGCGCTGC
>JBKBRG010000604.1:0-1676 GCA_046292325.1 Tabrizicola sp. | reverse complement strand
AAGGACAGCGCCATGCGGTGGATCAGCACCGCTTGCGCCAGATCGGCCACATCGCCGACCGAAGGCGCAAGCCGCCCGTCCAGCAGCGCCCGCGCCCGGACCATCAGCATCAGCGCCTGCGCCGCGCGCGGCCCAGGCCCCCAGGACAGGCTGTCGGCCAGATCGCGGCCCTCGGGTTCGCCCGGACGGCAGGCGCGCACGAGGTCGAGGATCGCCTCGACCACCTGATCGCCCACCGGCATGCGCCGCAATACCCCCTGCGCGCGGATCAGCTCTTCGGCGGTGAACACCTGATGCGCCTCGGCCTCCTCGGCCCCGGTGGTGGCGATCAGGATGTCGCGTTCGGTCTGGCGCGTGGGATATTCGACATCGACCTGGACAAGGAAGCGGTCGAGCTGCGCCTCGGGCAGGGGATAGGTGCCTTCCTGCTCGATCGGGTTCTGGGTGGCCAGCACGTGGAACGGCTTGCCGAGGGGGCGGTGCTGGCCCGCGATGGTGACTTCCTTCTCCTGCATCGCCTGCAGAAGCGCCGACTGCGTGCGCGGGCTGGCCCGGTTGATCTCGTCGGCCATCAGAAGCTGGCAGAAGATCGGGCCCTCGACAAAGCGGAAGGCGCGGCTGCCGTCGGCGGCGGTCTCCAGCACCTCGGAGCCCAGGATGTCGGCGGGCATCAGGTCGGGCGTGAACTGGATGCGGTTGGCCTTCAGCCCCATCACCGTGCCCAGGGTATCCACCAGCCGCGTCTTGCCCAGACCCGGCAGGCCGACCAGCAGCGCATGGCCCCCGCAGAGCATCGCGGCAAGGACCAGGTCCACCACCTTCTCCTGCCCGATGAACCGGCGGTTGATCGAGGCCTTCGCCTGCCCCAGCACCGCGCCCAGTGCCTCGATTTCCGCGACCAGCGCCTTGCCGTCGGCCATGCCTCATGCTCCCTTCAGGGTCCGTTGCCGTCAGTAAAGCGAACTATCCCGCCGGGCACAAATGGCAAAAGGCGACTTGACACAAATGATCGTGAGAGGCCCGTGCGTCCGGGCATTGAAGCCCGGCGCTGGCCAATCGCGCGCCACCTGATTAGGTTTGCCCGAAAGGGAGATGCCGGATGACGACCGCCTTCTATTCCGACGAACGCTGCTTCTGGCACGGCGGCGGCAACTATGCCTTCACGCTGCCGGCCGGCGGCCTCGTCCAGCCCACCTTCGGCGGCCTGCCGGAGAACCCGGAAACCAAGCGCCGCCTGCGCAATCTGATCGAGGTCACCGGTCTGACCCGCCACCTGTCGATGCGGGGGGCCGAGCCGGCCAGCCGCGAGGATCTGTTGCGCGTCCACCCCGACAGCTATCTGACCGCCTTCAAGGCGGCCTCGGATGCGGGTGGGGGCGAGTTGGGCCTGCGCGCTCCGTTCGGTGCGGGCGGGTTCGAGATCGCGGCGCTGTCGGCGGGGCTGGCCTGCGCCGCGCTGCGCGCCGTGCTGGAAGGCGAGGCGCGGAACGCCTATGCGCTCTCGCGCCCGCCGGGGCACCATGCGACCTCCGACTGGCCGAACGGCTTCTGCCTGCTGAACAACATCGCCGTGGCGATCCGCGCCGCGCAAGGACAGGGGCTGGTCCGCCGCGTCGCCGTGATCGACTGGGACGTGCACCACGGCAACGGGACCGAGGCGATCTTCTGGGACGACC
>JBKBRG010000603.1:0-1682 GCA_046292325.1 Tabrizicola sp. | reverse complement strand
CGCGCGTGATGACGTGGGATCTGGTGCGGGGCCATACGCGCTCGTGCGGCTGCCTGAAGGCCGAGGTCCTGCGCGAGCGCGGCCGAAGGCGTCAGACGCCCGTGAGCATCGGCAGCCGGCACGGCCTGCTGACTGTGACCGGCGAGGCCGGCCGCGACCACGCCGGCCGCCTGCTGGTCACCGCAACCTGCGACTGCGGCGGCCACACGGTGGCGCGCTGGAACAACCTGCTCACCGGCGTGACGCGCTCCTGCGGTTGCCGCAAGCGCGCAGGTCGGCGTCTGAATAGACCAGCGCAGACGGTTCTCGAAGATCGCCAGGAGTGGCGCGAAGAAGAGATGGAAGAGGAAGAGTCATGAGCCTGCTGACACAAGCCTACCTGTTGGAGAAGTACGGGCCCCGGCTGAACATGGAGCAGCTCGGCGAGGCGCTAGGAATTGCCGTCTCGACTCTGCACAAGCGCATCGGCTCCCGCGACATTGACCTGCCGACCTACATCGACGGCAAGATGCGGTTTGCTGACGCCGCCGACGTAGCCGATTACCTGGACCGCAAGCGCAAGGAAGCGCGGCTATCGGCTTGAGGGGCCTTTGTGCAAGTCCTCGGGACGCAGGTTCGTGTACCGCTTCAGATGCTGCCAACTGCGGTGCCCGGACACCAGCGCCACCTGCTCGATGCGGTAGCCCTGCTCGAACAGCAAGCTGATGGCATGGTGGCGCAGGTCGTGCAAGTGAAGGTCAGCGATCGCCAGCGCCCTACATGTCCACGTGAAGTACTTCGTGAGCGTCTGCTCGTGGATGGGGAAGATACGGTCTGAAGTGCGCGGCTGGCGCTGGACCAGATCCCACATGTCGCCCGTCTCAGTGTCGGCCAGCAGCGGTACCCACTGGTCGTTGCCGGCCTTCTGCCGTGGGTCTTTCCGGTCGCGGACCAGGATCAGGCGGCGCTTTTCGTCGATGTCTGCCCAAGTGACGCGCACGATCTCGCCCCGGCGCATGGCGGTGCCCACAGCGAAGCGCACGGCGTCGGCATACACCAGCCCGTAGGTCGCTTCCATGTGGGCGATCACCCGGGCCAGCTCGTCATCTGTGGGCCGCCGCTCGCGACGCCCACCACCGCCAATGAGTTTCAGGTGATTGAGCAGGGGGCGGGCCTGCTGCACCACGTCTGGCAGCGTCATGTGCTTGAGCGACGCCACCATCCGCATGACCGTCCCCAGCTTGGAGACCTCGGTGTTGACTGTGTAGGGTCCCGCGCCCTCGTCGGCTCGACGCTGGGCGTAGCCCACCAAGTCCTCCGGCCTGAGCCTTGAAGCGTCTAGATCGCCCAGGTACCCGGCCAGCCGGACGAGGTTGTAGTGCTCCGTGCTGGTATCGCGCACCGGCCGCGACGCCTCCCGCAAGCGCCGGTAGTCCTCGATCATCGCTGCTACCGTGTAGCTACCACCGGCCACAGCGGTAGCACTGGGCCTCAGCCCCCGCTCGATGTCGGCCTCGACCTGCCGCGCCCACCGCTCGGCCTGCGCCTTGGTGTCCCAGGTCTTTGTGTAGACTGGAAATCCCTTGCGACGCACCTGAGCGCGCCACTTGCCTCGATGCTGAATGATGCTGGCCATGGCCTCGTGCTACCGGTAGCAGTTGGTAGCAGCAGAATAGCAAAGCATCGGAATGCATCCGATGGAA
>JBKBRG010000602.1:0-1695 GCA_046292325.1 Tabrizicola sp. | reverse complement strand
GAAAGAGGAAGTGCGGCTGATCTCGAACATCGTCCTGATGGGCATGGGCGAGCCGCTCTACAACTTCGAGAACGTCCGCGACGCGATGCAGATCGTGATGGACGGCGAGGGCATCGCGCTCGGCCGCCGGCGGATCACGCTGTCCACCAGCGGGGTGGTGCCCGAGATCGCCCGCACCGCGACCGAGATCGGCTGCCAGCTGGCGATCAGCCTCCACGCCACCACGGACGAGGTCCGCGACGTTCTGGTGCCGATCAACAAGCGCTGGAACATCGCCACGCTTCTGGAGGCGCTGAAGGCCTATCCGGGCCTGTCGAACAGCGAACGGATCACCTTCGAATACGTCATGCTGGACGGGGTGAACGACACGAAGGAAGACGCGCACCGGCTGGTGAAGCTGCTGGAAGGGATCCCCGCCAAGGTGAACCTGATCCCGTTCAACGAATGGCCCGGCGCGCCCTACAAGCGGTCGTCGGGCAACCGGATCCACGCCTTCGCCGACATCATCTACAAGGCCGGCTACGCCAGCCCGATCCGCACCCCGCGCGGCGAGGACATCATGGCCGCCTGTGGCCAGCTGAAATCGGCCACCGAACGCGCGCGGAAGTCGCGGGCTCAGATCGCGGCAGAGGCCGGCCTCGGCTGACCCCTTGCGGGCCGGGTCGCAGTCGCGTTCTCTGGCCTTCCATGCACGAGGGATCGCCCGATGGCCGCCACCCGGAAGCCCGCCAGACCAGGGACCGCAGAACCTAAAAGCCCCGCCGCCTCGGCACATGACCGGCTGGTCGCCTGTATCCGCAGCTTCGAGGCGGGGCTGGATGCGGAACAGGAAATCGCCATGGGCTTTGCCTCGGACGAATCGGGCGTGCTGCGGATCGAGGGCTTGGGCTATTTCGATCCCGACATCATCACCTTCTACGGCCGCGACGAAGCCGGCGCGAAAACCCTGCTGATCCAGCATGTGACGCAGCTGTCCGTCACGCTGCGCGCTGTGTCGAAGGAAGCCCGGGCCGAGCCGCCCCGCCGCATCGGGTTCCAGCTGAACGCGGGCTGGGTCGGGGGCGATTCGGGCGACGGTTCGGCCGGCTGAGGCGGGCATGGGTGCGTCATCGCCCTCGTCGCACCTCGCGCCTGACCTGCGACGGAAAGGCGATGTCGAAAGAGGCAGCCTCGGGGCGGTTGCCCCCGGTCCCCCGACCCCGTGACAGGGCGCAACAATTCCGCTATCAGGCTTGCAAATCACGAGAATGAAGGGAACCGCCCATGGCCGACCAGCACCACGCCGAGTACAAGCACGGCTCGATGGACATCCGCGAGCAGGAGAAGACCTTCGCCGGCTTTATCCGCATGACGGTCTGGGTGACCTGCATCGTCATCGGCGTCCTGATCTTCATGGGCCTGGCGAACGCCTGATCCCGGACCCGGTGATGGCCCGCCTGCTGCGCCTTCTTTCCGGCCTTATTGTCGTGCTGAGCCTCGCCGCCTGCGGGGCGGATTCGAAATGGGCGCCGCAAGAGCAGGTGGATGCCATGCGCTTTGTTGCCGGCCCCCCGACCTACATCACGCTTTACACGGTCGTGAACACGCGCACCGGCTCGGGTGCCCATTCGGCGATCCTGGTCAATGCCTCGGAGCGGGTGATCTTCGACCCGGCAGGCACCTGGGATCATCCGAAGCTGCCGGAACGGAACGACG
>JBKBRG010000601.1:0-1698 GCA_046292325.1 Tabrizicola sp. | reverse complement strand
GTCGTCCAGCGCCTTTTCCATCGGGATCGAGCGACCGTTGGACGAGGCATCGGCACCTTCGACAAAGACCCACTTCGCTTCGGGCTTGATCCCCGCCTCGGCCAGAAGGTCACGCAGCATGACCCCGGTGTATTCCATGTTGTGGATCATGCCCTGCGTGAACTGGCAGCCTTCCAGCTGCGCCCCGCCCCATTCCATGCCACCGTTTGCCGCGCATTCGCAGAAGGCGATGGTCATGCTGCGCGGGAAGCGGAGCAGGTCCTCGAAGGTGAAGACCAGTTCCCGCTCCACCAGGCCATTGATCATCAGCCGGTAGTCCTGCTTCGACAGTTCGATCGCGCCCGAATGGTGGCGCTCGAAGGCGCAGCCCTGCGGCGTGATCGTGCCTTCCAGCGCATGGATCGGCGTGAAGTTGATCGAGGAGACCGGGCTTTCGGTCAGCCATTCCACGTTGCGCCGCACGACATGGCTTTCGAAATGGATCGGCATCCCGTAGGGCGTGGCGTCCACCGGATCGCCGAAGGCCGAGGCCCAGGGCTGGACCTCGGTGATCAGCGGGTCGGGTTCGGTCTGGGCGGTGGCGGCGGTGGCCACCAGCCCCGCCCCGGCGGCGGCGGTGCCGGCCAGAAAGGCGCGGCGGCTGGTTACGGGTTCGTCGGTCATCTGGCGAACTCTCCTGTTCAGATACCGGTCACGGTGACCGAGGGGTTGGGCTCAAGCCGGACGGTGCCCAGCTTGCGGATATGCGCTTCCACCACGTCCCAGATCTGCGGCCCTTCGGTGCCTTCGTTCACGCTGGCCCAGCCGCCCACGGTGTAGGATTTCGCGGGGTCGATCGCCTCGCCGGTGTCCAGAAGCACCATGTCGCTGATCCGTTCGCCGATCGGTTTCGACACGTCGCAGGCAAAGCCCATGCCGCCCACGCGCACCATGTCGCCGCCCTGCTGGTAGTAGGGATCGGGGTTGAAGATGTTGTCGGCCACGTCCTCGAGCACGGTCTTGAGCGTCTCGCCCGTCATCTCGGTGCGGTAGACCTGGCCATAGGTCATGCTGGTGACGTTGTGGATGTCCTCGCGGGTGATCGGATCGCCCGGCAGAAGCGAGGCGCCCCAGCGCACGCCGGGCGACAGCGCGATCTGCACGTCGCGCTCGGCCCGGACGGCGTTGCAGATCAGGTCGTCCCAGGTGCCCTGGAAATTGCCGCGCCGGTAAAGCAGGCTTTCGGTCTGGCCAACGACCTCTTCCAGATCCGCCTTGAAGGGCGCGCGCTCGGCCTCGATCAGCGCGGCCATCTCCGGGTCGGGGGTGATGACATCCGAGAAGATCGGGATCAGCTTGTGGCGGAAGCCCATCATCTTGCCGTCCCGCACGTCCAGATCGACGCGGGAGACGAACTTGCCGTGGCTGCCGCTGGCGATCAGGATCGTCTGGCCGACCAGCACCGGCTCGGGGATCGCGTCGTGGGTGTGGCCGGTCAGGATCACGTCGATGCCCGGCACGCGGGCTGCCATCTTCCTGTCCACGTCGAAGCCGTTGTGCGACAGCACGACGACCAGATCCACGCCCTCGGCCCGGACCTCGTCCACGACCTGCTGCATGCGTTCCTCGCGGATGCCGAAGCTGTATTCGGGGAACATCCAGCGCGGGTTGGCGATGGGCATGTAGGGGAAGGCCTGACCGATCACCGCGACACGCAGA
>JBKBRG010000600.1:0-1700 GCA_046292325.1 Tabrizicola sp. | reverse complement strand
ATACAGTTCATGCGGCGAATAGCCGTCCTTCACCACGCTCAGGCCCGAGTATTTCTGCACCGCACCCGCCGCCGTGCGCCGCGATGCGCCGAAGTCGATCAGCACCGGCTCTCCGGCCGGGGTGACAAAGATGTTGTCCGGCGCGATGTCGCAATGCAGCAGCTGGTTGTCGTGGATGTAGGCCACGGCGGCGACCAGCCTTGCGGTCATCCGCACGATCATCGCCGGAGTCAGGTCTTCCCGTTTCCCCTCGATGATCTCCAGAAGGTCATGACCCCGGATGTAATCCAGCACCATGTAGGCGGTGTCATTCTCCTCGAACACCTGGTGAACGCCGACGATGTTCGGGTGCCGCAGCCGGGCCAGGCTCTGCGCTTCCTGAAGGAAGCCGCGCACCAGTTTCGACAGATGCTCGCGCGAGCCCATCGACCGCGCCCGGACGCGGGTCTGCGCCCGGCGGCAGAAGGTCGAGGAGAAGCACTCCTTGATCACCACCTCGCGCCCCAGGCTGTCCTGGGCCAGGTAGGTGATGCCGAAGCCGCCGGAGTTGATGAAGCGGGTGATCTGGTAGGTGCCGTGGAACAGCGTCGTGCCCGGCAGAAGCTCGTCGCCCGGATCGGTCCGTGCAAGCAGGTCGGATGTGTCCAGTGCCATGATGCGAAACCAAGCCCCTTCCCCAAAGGATGCTTCGGGCGATGCCGGGCCAGCGCAGCGATTCCCGGCGAGGTGCCCGCCTCATTTACAACCACAAGTTGTGTTCCGATTCGGGCGGGATTGAGGCTGATTTGCGGCGGAAATGCCACAATGCCGAAGGGCCCGGCCAGGTCGGCCGGGCGCCGCGGGCCTGCGGGCCGGCTGGTTCCTAGCGTTCCTCCACCAGGATCTCGCGCTTGCCCACATGGTTTGCGCGGGTGACGATGCCCTGGTCCTCCATCTGCTCCACCAGGCGCGCCGCCTTGTTGTAGCCGATGCCCAGCTTGCGCTGGATGTAGGAGGTCGAACACTTGCGGTCGCGGGCGACGATGGCGACGGCCTGATCGTATAGCGCATCGTCCGACGTCTCGCCCGAGCCGAGGCCCAGCACCATGTCGATCTCGCCGGCAACCTCGTCCTCGGGCCCCTCCACGACGCCCGACATGTAGACCGGGGGTCCGAAGCTCTTCAGGTGGTTGACGACCTCTTCCACTTCCTCGTCGCTGACGAAGGGCCCGTGGATCCGGGTGATCTTCGCGCCGTTGCCCATGTAGAGCATGTCGCCCGCGCCCAGAAGCTGTTCGGCCCCCTGTTCGCCCAGGATGGTGCGGCTGTCGATCTTCGAGGTCACCTGAAAGCTGATCCGGGTGGGGAAGTTCGCCTTGATCGTGCCGGTGATGACATCGACCGAAGGCCGCTGCGTCGCCATGATCAGGTGGATGCCCGAGGCCCGCGCCATCTGGGCAAGCCGCTGGATGCAGGCCTCGATCTCCTTGCCCGCCACCATCATCAGGTCGGCCATCTCGTCCACGATGACCACGATGTAGGGGAAGGGCTGGGGCGCGAATTCCTCGGTCTCGAACACCGGATCGCCGGTTTCCTCGTCAAAGCCGGTCTGGATCGTGCGCTTGAACATCTCGCCCTTGGCCAGCGCCTCGCGGACGCGGCCGTTGTAGCCCTCGATGTTGCGCACGCCCATCTTGGACATCTTGCGATAGCGTTCCTCC
>JBKBRG010000599.1:0-1708 GCA_046292325.1 Tabrizicola sp. | reverse complement strand
CCCTTGTCGTTGCCGCCGATGAATTCGCGTCCGATCGGCGCCCCGTTGCCGATTTGCCAGAGGCTCCGGATTCGATTTCGGCGAACCCCTGTCAAGCGCGTTGTTCGGTTGCAGTGCCCGCGGCGGCCTTGCTAGCGTCAGCCTGCGATTCACTTCGTCTTGGGGGACAAGAACGGATCTGGACGGGAAAGCTGCTGCACGGACGGGACGCGAAAGGCGCTGACCAGTCTGGGTTTTCTCTTCCGGATCAATGGATTGGAGATGGCAGCCAAGCCATCCCGCTTTGCATGGCCCAGCTGTCGGAATGCCGGCGGCAGCGCCCTGTGTCGTTCAGTCCCCTGGCAAACCGTTCCTGCGCATGGCCTTTCCGGCCATCGGCGGTTTGGTCGGGGTGGGATCGGTAAACACGGGTTAAGGGCAGGATCGAAGCTGCGTGCTTTCGGTTCAGGGACATTGGCAGGTTGTAGTATGACGAATGAAACCTGGGGGCAGGTTCGCGAAGAGCTGATCAAGCGGGTCGGCAAGCACAATTACGCCACCTGGATCGAACCGCTGAAGCTGTCGCAGCTGAAGAACGGCGTTGCCCGCTTCGAGGTGCCGACGATCTTCTTCGGCGACTGGGTCCAGCGCAATTACGGCGACCACATCCGCAGCCAGCTGTCCAGCGCAGGCGCTCCGGTCGAACGACTGGAATTCGCCGTCGGGACCGCTGCTTCGTCCGCCACCCCGCGTGCAGCGGTGCCGGCCGGCAAGCCCGCGCGGTCCCGGGTCGCGGACGAGGAGCTGCCCGGTGCGCCCCTGGACGCCCGCTTTACCTTCGACACCTTCGTTGTCGGCAAGCCGAACGAGCTGGCCCATGCCGCCGCCCGCCGCGTCGCCGAAGGCGGTCCCGTGACCTTCAATCCGCTGTTCCTTTATGGCGGCGTCGGCCTTGGCAAGACGCACCTGATGCACGCCATCGCGCACGAGCTTCAGGCGCGCCGCCCGGACCTGCGCGTGCTGTATCTGTCGGCGGAACAGTTCATGTATCGCTTCGTTCAGGCGCTGCGCGACCGGCAGGTGATGGATTTCAAGGAGCTGTTCCGGTCCGTGGATGTGCTGATGGTCGATGACGTGCAGTTCATCGCCGGCAAGGATTCGACGCAGGAGGAATTCTTCCACACCTTCAACGCGCTGGTCGATGCCAACAAGCAGATCGTCATTTCCGCCGACCGCGCCCCGGGCGAGATCAAGGATCTGGAGGAACGCATCAAGTCGCGCCTGCAATGCGGCCTGGTGGTGGACCTGCATCCCACGGATTATGAACTGCGGCTCGGTATCCTGCAGCAGAAGGTGGAATTCTACCGCAGCCAGTATCGCGGCCTGGCGCTGGCCGACGGCGTGCTGGAATTCCTGGCCCACCGCATCACCACCAATGTCCGCGTTCTGGAAGGCGCGCTGACCCGGCTGTTCGCCTTCGCCTCGCTGGTCGGGCGCGAGATCACGCTGGAACTTGCCCAGGACTGCCTGGCCGACATCCTGCGGTCCTCGGACCGCAAGCTGACGATCGAGGAGATCCAGCGCAAGGTGGCCGAACACTACAATGTCCGCCTGTCCGACCTGATCGGGCCGAAGCGGCTGCGCACCATCGCCCGGCCGCGGCAGGTGGCGATGTATCTGGCCAAGCAGCTGACCCCGCGCAGCCTGCCCGAGATCGGACGCAGCTTCG
>JBKBRG010000598.1:0-1713 GCA_046292325.1 Tabrizicola sp. | reverse complement strand
ATGATCCTGGTGTCGATGATGCCGCCCGACATGGTGCGGCGGCTGGGGGTGCTGGGCTTTGCCGTCTCGATGCTGGCCCTGATGCTCTTGCCGGTCTTCGGCACCGATTTCGGCAAGGGCGCGGTGCGCTGGTTTTCCTTCGGCTTTGCCAGCGTGCAGCCGTCCGAGTTCCTGAAGCCCGGTTTCGTGGTGGTGGTGGCCTGGCTGATCGCGGCAAGCCAGGACCTTGCCGGACCGCCGGGCAAGACGATTTCCTTCGCGCTGACGCTGGTGGTCGTGGGGTTCCTGGCGATGCAGCCGGACTTCGGCCAGTCGGCGCTGGTGCTGTTCGCCTGGGGCGTGGTCTATTTCGTCGGCGGCGCGCCGATGCTGCTGATCGGCGTGGTGGGGGGCATCGTCGCCTCGGCGGGACTGGTGTTCTATGAAAGCAGCGAACATTTCGCGCGCCGGATCGACGGGTTCCTGTCGCCCGACGTGGACCCGCGCACCCAGCTTGGCTATGCGGCGAACGCGATCCAGGAGGGCGGCTTCTTCGGCGTGGGCGTCGGCAGCGGGCAGGTGAAATGGTCGCTGCCGGATGCGCATACCGATTTCATCATCGCGGTGGCGGCCGAGGAATACGGGCTGATCCTGGTGCTGTTCATCCTGGGCCTCTACGGGCTGATCGTGGTGCGGTCGCTGTGGCGGCTTCTGCCCGAGCGCGACCCTTTCGCGCGGCTGGCGGGCGCGGGGCTGGCCTGCATCTTCGGGGTGCAGGCGATGATCAACATGGGCGTCGCCGTGCGGCTGCTGCCGGCCAAGGGGATGACGCTGCCCTTCGTCAGCTACGGCGGGTCCTCGGTGATCGCGGCGGGGATCACCATGGGGATGCTTCTGGCGCTGACCCGGGAACGCCCGCGCGGGCAGATGAGCGACGTGTTCCGGCGGGGTCGGTGATGGCGGTGACGCGCAGGTCCAACCGGCCCCCCACCCCCATCCCCTCCCCACCGGGGGGAGGGGCGGCGCCCGGTCGGTCGCCGTTGGCCTTCGGCGCATCTGGAGCAGGTTTTGCGCCTCCCTCCCCCCTCCGCGGGGGAGGGATGGAGTGGGGGGGCTCGGCCGGCTCCGGCAAGGGGACGGCGCGATGACGGGCAAACTGCTTCTCATCGCGGCGGGGGGCACGGGGGGGCACATGTTCCCGGCCCAGGCCCTGGCCGAGGCGATGCTGGCGCGCGGCTGGCGCGTCGTTCTGTCCACCGACGAACGCGGGGCGCGCTATGCCGGCGGCTTCCCGCCCGAGGTCGCGGTGCAGCGGGTGTCGAGCGCGACCTTCGCGCGCGGGGGGGCGGCGGCGAAGCTGGCGGCGCCCTTCCGCATCGCGGGCGGGGTGCTGGGTGAGATCTGGTCGCAGCTTCGCGACCGGCCGGCCGTGGTGGTGGGGTTCGGCGGCTATCCCTCGATCCCGGCGCTGGCGGCGGCCTGGATCCTGCGGCGGCCGCGGATGATCCACGAACAGAACGGGGTGCTGGGCCGGGTGAACCGGGTCTTTGCCCGCCGGGTGGACCGGGTGGCCTGCGGCACCTGGCCGACCGACCTGCCCGCCGGGGTGGCAGGCGTTCCGGTCGGCAATCCGGTGCGTCAGGCGGTGCTGGACCGGGCGGCGGCGCCCTACATCCCTCCGGGCGACTATCCGATGAGCCTGCTGGTCATCGGCGGCAGCCAGGGCGCGCGCAT
>JBKBRG010000597.1:0-1716 GCA_046292325.1 Tabrizicola sp. | reverse complement strand
CAACCGGCATGTCGAGCGCGGCTTACAGGCCGGCGGCGACGGCTTCCCAGTTCACCAGCTTGTCCAGGAAGTTGGTCAGATAGGCCGGACGCTTGTTGCGGAAGTCGATGTAGTAGGAATGTTCCCACACATCGCAGCCCAGAAGGGCGGTCTGGCCAAAGCAGAGCGGGTTCACCCCGTTCTCGGTCTTGGTGACCTTCAGGCTGCCGTCCTTGTCCTTGACCAGCCAGCACCAGCCCGAGCCGAACTGGCCCGCGCCGGCGGCGGCGAAATCCTCCTTGAACTTCTGGACCGAGCCGAAGCTTTCGGTCAGCGCCTTTTCCAGATTGCCGGGCATCTTCTTGTTCTCGCCCGGGGCCATCCAGGTCCAGAACATGTTGTGGTTCCAGTGCTGCGAGGCGTTGTTGAAGATGCCGTTCTGCGCCACCGCACCGGCCTGATAGGTGCCGCGGATGATGTCCTCGAGCGGCTTGCCCTCCCACTCGGTCCCGGCGATCAGCTTGTTGCCGTTGTCCACATAGGCCTTGTGGTGCAGGTCGTGGTGATATTCCAGCGTCTCCTTCGACATGCCGAGGGGGGCCAGAGCGTCGTGCGCATAGGGAAGATCGGGAAGGGTGAAGGCCATCGGCTTGCTCCTGTTGGGGTGATGCTTGACAGGAATAAGGGGGTTCGCCGCCGGAAGGTCAAGGGCAACCGGCCGGGATCAACGCGGCCGGGCCGGGTCGGGTTCCACGGCGTGGCGGTGCGGCCGGGGCCATCGTCCCGGCCAGCGGCGCGAGGGGCGGCTAAAGCTCGCTTCCGGGCTGGGCCGAATGGGTCAGTAGGCCCATGACGTAACCTGCGACCGAACGGAAGCAGACCAGCGTAAAGCCCTGATCCTGCTGCCAGATCGCCGCCGCGACCTGGGCCGCGCGGCTGCGGCGCAACTCGCCCGGTTCCAGCCGGTCGAAATCCACCGGCATCAGCTTGCGCAGGACCTGGTCGGCCTTCTCGCCCTCGATGCGGAAGACCGCCCGGGCGTCCGAGACATCGACGGCCAGGTGGTGCTCCCCCGCCAGCGCCTTGGCGAGCCTGGCGAGGGCGCCGGCGACCTCGGCATAGGGCAGGATCAGCAGGTATTCGTCCGGGCTCATCCAGCCGCAGGCATGGTCGCCCCTGATCTCGATCCGGCGCGGCGCGGGAACCTTGGTCCCGGTCACCGCCTTGATCGCCTTGTCCAGCGATTTCAGCCCCTTGGCACGCAGCGTTATCATGCCGAGAGGGCCGATTTCCCGGATGGAGGCAAAGCCCTGGAAGCGGGCGCCGTTCAGCGCGGAAACCGGATCAGACATTCTGCTTCTCCCCATCCTTGTCGTAGAACACGGTGTCGCGCACCCGCGCCTTCACCGTGCCGCCGGCGACCGTGTTGAACTCCACCACCTCGCCCATCCGCTGCGGCCCGTGCTTCAGCAGGCCCAGGGCGATGCCGCGCTTCAGCGTGGGCGAATAGTAGGTCGAGGTCACCCTGCCTTGCGTGTTGCGCTGGCCGTTGGCGTTGACCCCCTCGGCGACGATGTAGCTGCCGTCGGGGATGACCGAACCGTCCAGCGTCTCGAACCCCACCAGTTTCCAGCGGTCGGGGCTGGCAAGATGGGTGCGCTCCTGCCCGCGCTTGCCCAGATAGTCGGCCTTCTTCTTCGAGATCGCCCAGTCGAGCCCCAGATCCTGCGGGATGAC
>JBKBRG010000596.1:0-1717 GCA_046292325.1 Tabrizicola sp. | reverse complement strand
TTCGGGGATGGTCACCGGCGGCACGGAGCCCCCGGCGCCACCTTCTTCACCGTCGTCTTCCGCGACGAAGGCCAGCAGCTTGTCGAGTTCGCCGTCGGAAAAGCCGACCAGAGACAGGTCGTAGTCATCAGCCAGCAGGTCGTTCAGTTCGGCCGAGAGCAGCGCCTCGTCCCACGGGCTTTCAGCCAGCCGGTTGTCGGCGATGCGGTAGGCACGCCGCTGCGCCTCGGTCAGGTGCCCGAGCACGATCACCGGCGCCTCGGTCAGACCGAGCTGTTCGGCCGCCAGCACGCGGCCGTGCCCGGCGATCAGTTCGCCGTCCTCGCCGACGAGGCACGGGACGGTCCAGCCGAACTCGGCCATGCTGGCGGCGATCTTCGCGACCTGGTCCGCGCCATGCACCTTCGCGTTGCGGGCGTAGGGCTGGAGGCGCGCAAGGGGCCACATCTCGATCCGCTCGGGGGCGAAGGCGAGGGTCATTGAGGATCCTGTCGGTGATGGGTTGGTGGCCGTTCGCGAACCGTGCGGGTGGACTCCGGCGTGGCGGGGACCAAGGGCTTGCTGCCGGACTCCGGAAGCCAGGGTGTCCAGCCCGGAGTCCACCGGCCAAGTTTCTGTTATTGCGTCACTATCCGGCGTTCCGGGGGTGGCCTCCACGCGGGGTGGCTTCCCAGAAAACGGCCCTGCCGCTGGCGATATGCCGCGCTTCGCCCGCCAGCATACGCCGGTGAACAGGAAGGAACCGCACAATCAGGTGTTTGCGGATCGCAGGCGACGGTTCGAACCGGTCAGGCGCAGAGCGCTCGCCCGGTTTCGGACTTCGCCGCGGACGTGCCCTCCTGGCTTCCCCGTTGGTTCCCACCCGGACCCCGGAAGCCGTCCATCTCGCCGGTTTCAACTCACGGCTTTGAGTGCTCCCACGGGCACTGCGGCTTGTATGGCTTGCCCTTCCTCACCGGTCTTCGTTGCCATGGCTCGTCCTTGCGCGGCGCACGTCCAAGGAGCGGGGATGGGGCATGGGCGGGTACACCCCATTTCTTGCGCATCCAGTCGTCGAAGAGGTGCTCCATCTGCGACTGCGTCAGGCTCCAGATACCAAGTCGCTGGATTGCGCTGTCGATTTCCAGTTCCGCAGCGGCCGCGGGTATGTCGAACCATTCGCCACGGATGTTCCTGACCGCATGATCCCGCTTGAACGCTGCCTCGATGCGCGAGGCAACCGCCACGCCAGGGAGCCACCAGAACCGGTGAAATACAACTTCCTCGTAGTTGCTGACCTGTACCTGCGCGAGCCGCTGCACAGGATCCTCCGAGATCCCGATCTTGACCGGGGCGCCACGCACGGGCGTGAGCAGGTAGACCGTATGGAAGCCGTTCGAACGAACGTATTCGCGAAAGCCGATCGGGCGCGCTTCCATGATTGCGACGGTCCGTGGAGGAGGAATTGTGGGGGCGCCGGAAGCCGCGGTGCTCCAACCGCAGGTTTCCCAGTCTACGGATCAGATAGCCTGCCGGAACGAAACCGTCTCGCCTTCCGATGTCTCTCCGAAAATCGTCTCACAGGACGATTTTCCTTGACAGCCGGTCGGCGTTCTCGACCACGAAGCGCCTCGACCGCTTGCCGGACGGCACCCGGCCGCTGAGCCGCCAGGCGATCAGGGCGATGCCGTATTGCCAGTGGCGATTGGCGGCCGGGCGGCTCAACCCGATCTCCCAG
>JBKBRG010000595.1:0-1722 GCA_046292325.1 Tabrizicola sp. | reverse complement strand
GGATGTTGTTGCCGTAGTCGAGCGTGGGCACGCCCGCGTTCCAGAAGCCCACCATCGCCTCGACATGGGCGCGCATGCTGGCGCGGGCGGCCTTCTCCACCGCCTTGGGATCGCTCTCCTGCTTCGCGCGCCATTCGGCGACCGTCCAGCCCGCCGGGCAATAGCCGTGCAGGGGATCATGGGCCGAGGTCTGGTCGGTCACGATGTCGGGGCGCCCGTTCGGAAGCGGGCCGCCCGCGCGCATCCGGGCCAGAAGCTCGGGGAAGACCTCTGCCGCGTTGCCGAGAAGGCCCACCGATTTCGCCTGACCCTTCGCCGTCCAGTCGGCGATCATGGCCAGCGCCTCGTCGAGGCTGCGGGCCTTGGCGTCGAGGTAGCGGGTGCGCAGGCGGAAGTCGATCCGGGTCTCGTCGATCTCGACCGCCAGGCAGCAGGCGCCCGCCATCACGGCGGCAAGGGGCTGCGCCCCGCCCATGCCGCCGAGGCCCCCGGTCAGGATCCACTTGCCCCGGAGGTCGCCGCCGTAATGCTGGCGCCCGGCTTCGGCGAAGGTCTCGTAGGTGCCCTGCACGATGCCCTGCGTGCCGATGTAGATCCAGGACCCGGCGGTCATCTGGCCATACATCATCAGCCCCTTGCGGTCGAGCTCGTTGAAATGCGCCCAGGTGGCCCAGTGCGGCACGAGGTTCGAGTTGGCGATCAGCACGCGGGGGGCGTCCGCATGGGTGCGGATGATGGCGACGGGGCGGCCGGATTGGACGACCAGGGTTTCGTCGGCCTCCAGGTCCTTCAGCGCCGCCACGATGCGGTCGAAATCCTCCCAGGTGCGGGCGGCGCGGCCGATGCCGCCGTAGACCACCAGTTCATGCGGCTTCTCGGCCACGTCGGGATGCAGGTTGTTCATCAGCATCCGCATCGCGGCCTCGGCCTGCCAGGTCTTGCAGGTGCGGTCGGGGCCGGTCGGCGGGTAGATGTCACGGAGGTTGTGGCGGGGGTTCGTCATGGCGGGCTCCTGGTCTGGTGGAGGCCCCGGGGGCGCTTCGCCCCCCGGACCCCCCGAGGATATTTCTGGACAGATGAAATCAGGCGAGGGCGGGAAGAGGGATGCCCGCGGCCTTGCCGAGCGCGCCATCGGCCACGAGGGCGGCGGCGCGGGCCAGGTCGGGGGCGAGGTAGCGGTCGTCCTCGAGGGCATGGACCTCGGCCCGCAGCGCATGCAGCGCGGCTTGCAGCGGGGCGGACGTGCGCAGCGGCGCGCGGAACTCGACCCCTTGCGCGGCGCAGAGCGCCTCGACGCCGAGGATGACGTGAAGGTTCGCGGCCATCCGGCCCAGGCGGCGCGCGCCATGGGCGGCCATGGAGACGTGATCCTCCTGGTTCGCGCTGGTGGGAGTCGAGTCGATCACCGTGGGATGGGCAAGGTGCTTGTTCTCGCTCATCAGCGCGGCGGTGGTGACCTCGGCGATCATCAGGCCGGAGTTGAGGCCGGGCTTCGGGGTCAGGAAGGCCGGCAGGTCGAAGCTGAGCGTCGGGTCCACCATGAGCGCGACGCGGCGTTGCGCGATGGCGCCGATCTCGGCGATGGCCATGGCGATCATGTCGGCGGCGAAGCCCACGGGTTCGGCGTGGAAATTGCCGCCCGAGACGATCTGGCCGTCCGACAGCACCAGAGGGTTGTCGGTGGCGGCATTGGCCTCGATCTCGAGCGTCCGCGCCGCCATG
>JBKBRG010000594.1:502-1725 GCA_046292325.1 Tabrizicola sp. | reverse complement strand
CCGCAGCGCGAAACGCAGACCTGCCCCGCTGGCTTGACTGGTTCAACCGATCACGACCACACTCCGCTCTCAACGGCACATCGCCCCTCGCAAGGGTGAACAACCTGATGAGAACTCACACTTAGGTCCAGAGTGCGGCTTTCGATAGGCTCAGCGCAGCCGCAACCGGATCGGCCCGCGTGCCGTGACCGGATCGACCTCGGCCCCGCCCTGGGTGGCGCGGATCTCCGGCATCGCCGCCGCGACCGCCCTGATCTCGGGCATCAGCCTCTGCCAGTCGTCGGCGAGGGCCCTTGCGACCTCGGATGGGCAGAAGCTGCGCGCCCGGCCCCGCCGCAGGGCCATGTCGAGGATCGCGGCGCGCAGATCGTCGCTCACAGCAGCAGCGCCCCCTCGTGGCGCAGCAGAGCGGCCTTGGTCTCGACCCCGCCGGGGGCGGAAAAGCCGCCGAACCAGCCCGTGCCGGTGACGCGGTGGCAGGGGATCAGGATCGGCAGCGGATTGGCGCCGCAGGCCTGCCCCACCGCCTGGCTCGGGGCCCCGACGATCCCGGCAATCTGCCCGTAGGTCCGCGTCTCGCCATGGGGGATGTCGGCCATGGCCCGGCGCACCGCCGCGTGAAGCCCCGTCCCCCAGTCCAGCGGCAGATCGAAGCGCGCAAGCCGCCCCGCGAAATAGGCCGCAAGCTGCGCCAGCCCCTCGACCAGAAGCGGGCTCTGCCCGGAAACCTCGGGCAGCTGCCACTCGACCCCGACCAGAAGCCCGTCCCGCTCGACCAGCGCCACCGGCCCGAAGGGCCCTGCCATCCCGGCCCGCAGCATCACCGCCCGCCCTCGCGCAGAGGCGCAAAGGCCGCACGCAGGATGTCCGCCATGCCTTCGACCGCCGGCGATGTTCCCCTGGGGTTGCGCCGCAGCACCACCCGGGCGTTGTCGACGATCGGGTAGCCGTCCTCGGTCGTCAGTTCGCGGCACCCCGCCGGGACCGTGCTGCGCGACAAGGGGGCAATCGCCATCCCGTTCGTCACCGCCACCCGGAACCCCCCGGCCATGTCGCAGGACCAGGCCACCCGCCAGTCGATCCCCAGCCGGTTCAGCGACACTTCGACATAGTCCCGGCTCCACTCCGACTGGAAATAGACCGCCACCGGCACCGGACGCCGCAGGTGCTGGACATGGGTGACGGAGGTGACCCAGACCGTCGGGTCGATCCCCAGAACCTCG
>JBKBRG010000594.1:0-492 GCA_046292325.1 Tabrizicola sp. | reverse complement strand
TCCTGAACATATTGCCAGTCGTAGATGACGGCGAGGTCGATCTCGTCGGCCTCCAGCGCCCTGATCTGGGCCGAGGAATGATCCACCCGGACCGAGACCTGCACCCCCTCCTGCCGTTCGTCGAAGGCCGCCAGAACACGCGGCAGCACCGTGCCGGAATATTCATCCGGGATCCCCACGCGCACCGGGCCGGCCAGCGGCTTTTCCCGCAGCGCGATCGCCGCTTCGTCCAGCAGCGCCACCACCCGGCGCGCGTAGGGCAGAAGCTGCTCTCCCCGCGGCGTCAGCACCACCCCGCGCGCCTGGCGATGAAAGAGCGGCTGGCCGAGCGTCTGCTCCAGCCGCTTGATCTGGAGACTGACCGCCGACTGGGTGCGAAACAGCCGCTCCGCCGCCGCCGTGACCGAACCGGAATCGGCCACGGCCAGAAAGCTGCGCATCAGGTCGCTGTCCAGCGGCTGCATCGCCTATCCATAAGTTTGGTTCATTCCA
>JBKBRG010000593.1:0-1728 GCA_046292325.1 Tabrizicola sp. | reverse complement strand
GGCCGCGCGCATCGCCTCGGGTTCCAGCTTGCACCAGATCACCCGGCCGCGCCGTTCCCGGCTGATCAGCCCGGCATCGGCCAGCACCGACAGATGCTTGGAAATCGCCGCAAGGCTCATCGCGAAGGGCTCGGCCACGTCGGTCACCGCCATGTCGTCCTCGAGGAGCATGGTCAGGATCGCCCGGCGGGTCGGGTCGGCAAGCGCGGCAAAGACGGCGTCCAGAGGGTCGGTCATCCTGCGACTATTTCCGCGGGCCGCAGGATCGTCAACCGCGGGGTTGAATATGAAATCCCGGACAGGGTCGGTCCGCGCAACCCGGGGCGTCTGCTAAATCCCTTGTTTTCCAATACCTTGAAAGATCCTGTGCACGCTTGACTCTCCATGCCCCGCTCCGTAGAACCGCCGCGACTGCGAAGGGACATGGCCGATGGCGACCGAACCCGATCCCGACCGCCTGCGCGAGCTCGAGGCGCGGCTGTCGAAGGTGAAGGCGAAGGAACCGCCGCCCAGGTCCGCCGCAGCCAAGGGTTTCTCGCAGGGCGAGCTGGCCTGGAGGATGGTGATCGAGCTGGCGACCGGCATCATGCTGGGGTCCGCCATCGGTTACGGGCTCGACGTGCTGTTCGGCACGCTGCCGGTCTTCCTGGTGATCTTCTCGCTCTTCGGCTTCGCGGCAGGCGTCAAGACGATGCTGGGCAGCGCGAGGGAACTGGGACGAAAGGCCGCCGAGGCCGACAAGGACGAAGGGAACTGACGATGGCGACGGAAGAACACGGCAGCGGGCTTCAGATCCACCCGATGGATCAGTTCGTGGTGAAGCCGCTGTTCGGAGACGGCCCCATCGAATGGTATACGCCCACCAATGTCACGCTCTGGATGGGCATCGCGGTCCTGGCGATGATCGCGCTTCTGGTCCTGTCCACCCGCCGCCGCGCCATCGTCCCCTCGCGCGGGCAGTCGGTGGCCGAACTGTTCTACGGCTTCATCCACAAGATGGTCGAGGACGTGGCCGGCCACGAAGGGCTGAAGTTCTTCCCCTACATCATGACGCTGTTCATGTTCGTCTTCCTGTCGAACATGCTGGGCCTGATCCCGATGTCCTTCACCACCACCTCGCACATCGCGGTCACGGCGGTGCTTGCGCTCCTGGTGTTCCTGACCGTCACGCTGGTCGGCCTTTACCGCAAGGGCCTGGGCTTCCTGTCGATGTTCTGGGTCTCGTCGGCGCCGCTGGTGCTGCGCCCGATCCTGGCGGTGATCGAGGTCATTTCCTACTTCGTGCGCCCGCTGTCGCACTCGATCCGTCTTGGCGGCAACCTGATGGCGGGCCACGCCGTGATCAAGGTCTTCGCGGGCTTCGCCGGCGCCATGGGCATCGCCTCGGTCGTGCCGATCGCCGCCATCGCCGCGATCTACGGCCTTGAGACCCTCGTGGCCGCCGTTCAGGCCTACGTCTTCACCATTCTGACCTGCGTCTACCTTCGCGACGCGGTGGGCGACGCCCACCACTAGGGTCCGGACTACCAATCCCAGCATTCCATCCACAGGAGAGACATCATGGAAGGCGATATCGCAGAAATGGGCAAGTTCATCGGCGCCGGTCTGGCGACGATGGGTCTGGGCGGCGCCGGCATCGGCGTGGGCCACATTGCCGGCAACTTCCTGTCGGGCGCGCTGCGCAACCCGTCGGCCGCCCCCGGCCAGATGGCCAACCTCTTCGTCGGC
>JBKBRG010000592.1:0-1730 GCA_046292325.1 Tabrizicola sp. | reverse complement strand
GGGCTGACCCACTTCGACGACCGGGGCCAGGCCCATATGGTCGATGTCTCGGACAAGCCGGTGACCGACCGCATGGCCGTCGCGGCGGGCGCGGTGCGGATGACGGCCGAGACCCTGGCGCTGATCACCGAGGGGCGGGCGAAGAAGGGCGATGTCCTGTCGGTCGCGCGGCTGGCCGGGATCATGGCGGCGAAAAGGACTTCGGACCTGATCCCGCTCTGCCACCCCCTGCCGATCACCAAGGTCGCCCTGGAACTGACCGCCGACCCTTCCCTTCCCGGCGTCCGGATCGAGGCCACGGTCAAGACCGGCGGCCAGACCGGGGTCGAGATGGAGGCGCTGACCGCCGTCTCGGTCGCCGCGCTGACGGTCTATGACATGGTGAAGGCGGTCGAGAAGTCGATGGTGATCGAGGGCATCCGGCTGATACTGAAAGACGGTGGGAAATCAGGCCGTTACGAGGCAGAGTGATGATAACGGTCGAAGAGGCCCTGACCCGCTGCCTGGCGCTTGTCGCGCCCTTGCCCCCGGAAACCGTGCCCCTGGCGCAGGCCGCGGGCCGCTGGATGTCGGCTCCGGCCACAGCCACCCGCGACCAGCCGCCCTTTGCGGCTTCGGCGATGGATGGCTATGCGGTGCAGGGCGATCCGGGGCCGGGCGACACTTTCCTTGTCATCGGCGAGGCCGGCGCGGGCCATGCCTTCGATGGCGTCGTCGGCCCCGGTCAGGCGGTGCGCATCTTCACCGGCGCGCCGGTGCCTGTAGGTGCGACGCGGGTCATCATCCAGGAGGATGTGGTCCGCTCCGGCGACCGGATCCTGCTGAAGGAGGGGCTCGACACCGCTACCCACATCCGCCCCCGGGGCCAGGATTTCCGGGCCGGGGACAGCCTCTCACCCCGCCGGCTGCGGCCCAATGACCTCGCGCTTCTGGCCGCCATGAACATTCCCGCCGTGCAGGCCAGCCGCAAGCCGGTGATCGCGCTTGTCGCCACCGGCGACGAGCTGGTGATGCCCGGAGAAGATCCGCGTCCGGATCAGATCATCGCCTCGAACGGCTTTGCCCTGAAGGCGATGGTCGAGGCCGCGGGCGGGGAGGCGCGCCTTCTGCCGATCGCGCGGGACAACGAGGCCGAACTGCTGACCGTCCTCGGCCTGACCGAGGGCGCGGATCTGATCGTCACCATCGGCGGGGCCTCGGTCGGCGACCACGACCTCGTGGGCAAGGTGGCGGGGCTGGAGCACAGCTTCTGGAAACTTGCCCTGCGCCCCGGCAAGCCGCTGATGGCCGGACGGCTGAACGGTGTCCCGATGCTGGGCCTGCCGGGAAACCCGGTCAGCGCCATCGTCTGCGGGCATCTGTTCCTGTTGCCGATGATCCGCGCCATGCTGGGCGATCCCGCGCCGGCCCCCGTGCCCCGCAAGGCAAGGGCAGCGGTGGACCTGCCACCGAACGGCGCGCGCGCCCATTACATGCGGGCACGTCTGACCCGGACCGACGGCCTGCCCGAGATCGCCCCCTTCGACCGGCAGGACTCGGCGCTGCTGTCGATCCTCGGTCAGGCCGATGCGCTTCTGATCCGCCCCATCGACGCCCCCGCCTGTCGCGCCGGGGACACGGTGCCCTACCTGCCGCTCTGATCCGGCTGTGGATATGTCTTGACACAAACCGGGAACACGGGCAGAACATTGTGTTAACTCACGATGTGGAGGGTGCGCCCGTGCTGACAC
>JBKBRG010000591.1:0-1743 GCA_046292325.1 Tabrizicola sp. | reverse complement strand
ACCGGTCCGGATCTTCTGCACCGCCTCGAACTCGGCCGCGTCCAGGCCTTCGACCTCCGACACGGTCGAGATCTTGCCGATCTTGTAGGACAGCCCCTCGCGCACGGTGAAGGTGACGAAGGTCGCGTCGCGTTCGCGGCTCAGCTCGGCGCTGGCATCGACCACCTGAAAGTCGATGTAGCCGCGCGACTGGTAGAAGTCGGTCAGCAGCTTGCGGTCGAGATCCAGCCGCTCGGCGACAAAGGTGTCGCGCTGGATCAGGTTGCGCAGCAGGCCCGCCTGCTTGGTCTCCAGCACCTGCCGCAGCCGGCGGTCGGAAAAGGCCCTGTTGCCGACAAAGGTCACCCGCTCGTTCTCGACCACGCGGCCCTCGGTGATCTCGAACACCAGATCGACCCGGTTGTCGCTGCGGCGGATGATCTTGGGCGTGACCGTCGCGGCAAGACGCCCGCCGACGCGATAGGCCTCGGCAATGGCGGCGGCGTCCGCCTCGGCCTGGGCGGGAGAATAGACCCGGCGCGGCTGCGACTTGATCAGCTCGGCCAGCTTTTCGTCCTTCAGCCGCTTGTTGCCCTCGATCGAGATGACGTTGACGATCGGGTATTCCTTGACCCGGATCACCAGGGTCGACCCTTGCGGAACCAGTTCGACCGTCTCGAACAGATTCGAGTTCAGGATGCGCTGGTAGGCATCGTTCAGGGCACCGGCAGAGACCTCCTGCCCGCGCCTGATTCCGGCGTAATTCAGGATTGTCGCGGCATCGACGCGCTCGTTGCCCTCGATGGTCACGTTCGAAAAGGAATAGACCTGCGCAAAGGCCGGAAGCAGGAACGGCTGCGAAGCCGTTGCGACGCCGATGAAAACCGCCGTGGCCAGCAGACGAGCCCTGGACCTTGCCCGGGCAGGCTGCCCCTGGGCCGCGCGTTGGGTCATCCGCATCTTGCATCCTCGCCGAATTTCTTGTTTCCGGATTGACTAGCGGGAAAGCGAAGCTTTGTCAAAAGCCTGCGGTCCCTGTGGATAACTTTGCAAGATCTTGTGGTGGAAGGGCAATGGCGGTGCAACGCCCTGCCGGCCGGCCCGGCCCTGCGGCGCGCTCAGTGGCAGAGAAGGTCGCGGCTCAGCCCGAACAGCATGATCGACAAGACCAGCGTCAGACCGACCGTCATCAGGACGCGCAGCGCCCGCTCCGAGGGTTTGCGCCGGGTCACCGCCTCGTAGGCGTGGAACACCAGATGTCCGCCGTCCAGAACCGGAATCGGAAACAGGTTCAGGATGCCCACGCCCAGCGAGAGGATCGCCAGCATGCTGACAAAGCTGACCGCCCCATTGCGCGCGGCGTCACCGGCCGTCTCGGCCATGCCGATCGCGCCGGACAGGTTGCAGCTGCTGATTGCCCCCTGGATCATGTGCCAGAGGCCCGAGAAGGTGGTCGTCGTCATCAGCCACATGGTCTGTGCCGCGCCCGTCACCGCCTCCCAGGGGCCGACGCTGCGCACGGCGGGCTCGAAGAACATGCCGGAATAGAGCCCCAGCAGGTAGCGTTCCGTGAAGCCGCCGCTGCCGTCGTCCACCGTGCGGATGCGCGGGGTCAGCGACAGATCGAAGGTCTGCCCGTTGCGCCAGACGGTCAGCGCCACCGGCGCGCCCTTCCCCGCCGCCACGATCTCGGGCAGTTCGGCGAAGAAGCGGACATCCTTGCCGTCCGCCTTCAGGATCACGTCGCCTTCAAGAAGCCCCGCG
>JBKBRG010000590.1:0-1744 GCA_046292325.1 Tabrizicola sp. | reverse complement strand
CGTCGCGCCGGCTGGGCTTGCGCGGCGCGGCAGGGGCGGGGGCAGGGGCGGGGCCTGCCATGCCGAACGCGGGCGGGGCGTCGAACAGCGGCAAGCCGGTCTGCGCAGGCGTGGCGGATCGCGCCTCTGCCAGCCGCGCAGGCTCGGCCACCGCTTCCGGCGCGTCGGTGCTGTCGTCAACCTCGATGAACCCTGCCTCGGGAACCGGGGCCGGCGCGGGCGGGGCAGGGATCACGGCCAGATCGTCCAGCGTCACGCTGGCGTCGGTCAGCCCCGCCACCTGGCGCACGCCATGGTCGCGCAGGATCTTCTGCACGCCGCGAATCGTCAGCCCCTGTTCGTGCAGAAGCCGCTTGATTCCGGTCAGCAGCGCCACGTCCGAGGGCCGGTAGTAGCGCCGCCCCCCGGCGCGCTTGACCGGCTTGATCTGCGGAAAGCGGCTTTCCCAGAACCGCAGCACATGCGCGGGAACGTCGAGCTGCTCGGCAACCTCGCTGATGGTGCGGAAGGCCTCCGGCGACTTGTCCAACCCTCAGGTCCCTCTCAGCGTTTCTTGCCGGCCGCCACGCGGTCCTTCATGAGGTGCGAGGGGCGGAAGGTCAGGACGCGGCGGGGGGAAATCGGGACTTCCTCGCCGGTCTTGGGGTTGCGGCCGATGCGCGCGGTCTTGGAGCGGACCGAGAAGGTGCCGAAGGACGAGATCTTCACCGTCTCGCCCGCGGCCAGGGCGTCGGACATGTGTTGCAGCACGGATTCGACCAGATTGGCGGATTCGTTCCGGCTGAGACCGACTTCGCGAAAGACGGCTTCGCTGAGGTCCATCCGGGTCAGTGTCTTGTCGCTCATCCTATCCCCCCACGGCATTGTCGGCTGAGGATGCGGCGGTTGGATTTCCGAGTCAATATCAACCACTTGGGGCGCGTGCTTAAAGGCGCCTACCAGCGCAGCACCACCGAGCCCCAGGCAAGACCGCCGCCGATCGCCTCCATCACCAGAAGATCGCCGGGCTTGATCTGCCCGCGTGCCTTGCCGACGGACAGCGCCAGAGGGATCGAGGCGGCAGAGGTGTTGCCGTGATCCTGCACGGTGACGACGACGCGGTCCATCGGCACCTGCATGCGCCGTGCCGTGCCTTCGATGATGCGGATATTGGCCTGGTGCGGCACGATCCAGTCCACATCGGCGCTGGTCAGCCCGGCCTTGTCCAGCGCGGCATGGGCGGTTTCTGCCAGCTTTTCAATGGCATGGCGGAAGACTTCCCTGCCCTCCATCACCAGGTGCCCGGTCATGCCGGTCGAGGTGCCGCCATCGACGTAGAGGATGTCCTTGTAGCGCCCGTCCGAGTGCAGGTCGGTTGCCAGCATGCCGCGATCGGCGGAGGTGCCGGTCCCCTCGCTGGCTTCGACCACCACCGCACCGGCCCCGTCGCCGAAGAGGACGCAGGTGCTGCGGTCCTGCCAGTTCATCAGCCGCGAGAAGGTCTCGGCCCCGATGACGAGGACGCAGGACGCCTGGCCCGAGACGATCAGCGCATTGGCATTGGCCATGGCATAGACGAACCCGGCGCAGACAGCCTGGATGTCGAAGGCGAAGCCGCGGGTGATCCCCAGCGCCGCCTGGACCATGGTCGCGACCGAGGGAAAGGTCAGGTCCGGGGTCGAGGTGGCGACGATGATCGCGTCGATCCGGTCGGCGGCGATGCCGGCATCGGCCAGCGCGGCGGTCGCGGCGCGGGTGGCAAGGT
>JBKBRG010000589.1:0-1745 GCA_046292325.1 Tabrizicola sp. | reverse complement strand
GGCGCCGTTCGCCCAGACCGCGTCATAGACCGCGTTGCCGTCCTTCGGGTGGCAGAAGATCTCGAAGCCCAGTTCGCCCGTGTAGCCCGTCCGCGACACCACCACCGGCGCGCCCGACGGCCCGCCGATCCGGCCCACGGCAAAGCGGAACCAGCCCAACTCCTCGATCGTCGGCTGGTGCGGCGCGGTCCAGATCATGCGCTTCACGATCTCGCGGCTGTTCGGCCCCTGGACCGCCAGGTTGTGCAACTGATCGGTCGAGGAGCGCACCATCGCCTTCAGGCCCAGCTTTTCGGCCTGCTCGCGGATCCAGATGCCGCCATAGTCATCGCCGCCGATCCAGCGGAACTGGTCGCGGCCCAGCCGGAACAGCGTGCCGTCGTCGATCATCCCGCCATGGTCGTAGCACATGGCGGAATAGACCACCTGGCCCTGGGCAAGCTTCTTCACGTCGCGCGTCAGCACCCATTGCATCAGGGCTTCCGCATCCGGCCCCGTCACCTCCCACTTGCGCAGGGGCGACAGATCCAGCACCACCGCCGCCTGCCGGCAGGCCCAGTATTCCTCCAGCACCCCGTTCGACGAATAGACCTGCGGCAACCAGTAGCCCTTGTATTCGACGTGATGCCGCGTCTTCTCGACGATCCGGGAATGGAAGGCGGTTTCCTTGGTCATCTTCGGCTCCGCATCGGGCGTGGGGCGCCAGGCGACGGCCCGGCTGAAGGTCTCCGCCCCGGAATAGGTGCGGACGTGGATGTCGCTGTGATACCAGCAGTTCGCCGGGTAAGTTTCGTCCGGGCAGGCCTAATTCAGGCAGACGAGGTGCGTAAGCGCCCGGAACAGCACATAGTCGCCCGGACGCGACCAGGGTTCATCGCTGATCAGCACCCCATGCGCATCGATGTTCGTGTTGAAGAACAGGTTGACCGCCATCCAGCCGGGGCGCGGGTCCACGCCGCGCCCGGCCAGGGCCTTGTTGAAGTTGTCCGAACAGTTCACATGGCCGGGATAGCCGATGTCGTCGTAGTATTTCGACGAACAGGCCATCGCAAAGGCGTCGTGCCGGCCCACCGTATCCTGCACCACCTCGACCAGCGGGACCCAGTCCTGGTCGTAGTATTTCGAATGCAGCCCCGGCATCGAATAGGCATGGCCCATCAGCGTGCGGCTGGTGGTCACGTCCAGCGCGTGCTGGATGCCCTTGTCCAGCTTGCGGGCATCAAAGCACTGGAAGTCGGTGCACTGCCGCCCGTCCACATCCAGGATCTGGATGTAATCGCCCGCCTTGACGAAGTAGCTCTCCGCCGTTGCGGATTTCACCCTGAGGTCGAGGACCGGGTCGGCCAGCGGATCGGGCAGGTCGTAGTGCCCCACCATCCGCGGCGTTGCGCGCTGCACCAGAACCGTGACCGGCGTTGCCGTATCCTGCGCCTCGGGTGCCATGGGCAGCCCCGGCGCACAGATGACCAGCCAGCCCTCGGCCAGCGCCGTCAGCTCGGCCCGCGTCCCCGCCGGGGTCTCACCCCCGAACAGCCGCAAGGCGCCCGCAGTCGCCAGGTCGATCTTCCGCGCCGCCAGGCCCCTGCGCAGCCGGGCCAGGCTTGCCTCGCCCGAGGCCAGCATCGCCTTCAGCCCCTCGGCCGTGGAATTCGCCCCCTGCCCCAGGATCGCCGCGTCGATGCGCCCGTCCTTGCCGGCCGCCACCAGTTCCACCGGCTGACCACCCTCGTCGTTCACAAGCGTCA
>JBKBRG010000588.1:0-1755 GCA_046292325.1 Tabrizicola sp. | reverse complement strand
CTCACGTCCAAGGCGAAGATAGAGCATCAGCGCGTCGGGAAAATGGTCATTTCGCGCGTGCAGCACAAGGGGAAGCGCCTGTCCCAGTATCGTGAGGCGGCGGAGCGGCGGAAGGCGGTCGGGTTCGACCTGGCCAAGGTCCACCGCCAGGTCAAGGACCGTCGCGCCCTGCGCGGGCGCACGCAGCAGCCCGACCCCGCGCGCCTCGATCAGCCCGGCCAGATCGGGGTTCGGACAGCTTGCCCAGAGGCGGCCGTCACGAGCTTCGACCCGGGTCAGGTCGTCGGACACCAAGAGTGCCCCGAGCGAGATCAACCGCAAGGCCAGCGCCGACTTTCCCGACCCCGCGGGTCCGAGGATCAGCAGCCCGCGATCGGCCACCGCAACGCAGGTGGCATGCAGGGTCTCGCCGCACCCGCTCACACCGGCAGGCCGACGACGAAGCGCGCGCCCAGCGGGTCCGACGTGGGGTCGGCGGCGGTGGGGCGGATGTTCTCGGCCCAGATCACGCCGCCATGCGCCTCGACGATCTGCTTGGAGATCGCCAGACCCAGGCCCGAATGCTTGCCGAATTCGGACTGGGGCCGTTCGGAATAGAACCGCTTGAACACCTTGGTCAGCGCCTGTTCCGGGATGCCCGGCCCGGTATCCTCGACCACGACCAGCACCCGGTTTTCCCGCCGCCGGGCCCAGACGCGAACCGCGTCGCCCTCCTCGCAGAAGGAGATCGCGTTGGTCACCAGGTTCACGAACACCTGCGCCAGCCGCGCCTCGAGCCCATGGATGATGATCGGATCGGGCGGCAGGTCGATGATGAAATCCACCCCCTTCTCGCCCGCCTGCTGCGACAGATACTGGCAAAGGTTGGACAGGGTCTTGAGCAGGTTGAACTCTTCCTCCTGCTCCTTCACCAGTTCCGAATCCAGCCGCGAGGCGTTCGAGATGTCGCTGACCAGCCGGTCGAGACGCCGCACGTCGTGTTCGATCACGTCCAGAAGCTTGTCGCGGTGCTCGTCCTTCTTGACGAAGCGCAGCGAGCCCACGGCCGACCGCAGGCTGGCCAGCGGGTTCTTGATCTCGTGCGCAACATCGGCCGCGAACTGCTCGTTGGCGTCGATCCGGTCATAGAGCGCCGCGACCATGCCGCGCATGGCGACCGACAGCCGCCCGATCTCGTCGGGCCGGGCGGCCAGGTCGGGGATGCGCACGCGGCTGGGCGCCACCCGGCGCGAGTCGCGGTCGCGGCCCACCTCGGCAGCGGCGGCCAGGTCGGACAAGGGGTTCGAGATGGTCGAGGCCAGCATCAGGCTGAGGCTGATCGACAGCACCACGGCCAGCAGGAACATCTGCAACACCTGCTCGCGCTCATAGCGCACCAGGCGGTCGATTTCCTCGCTGTTCGAGGTAATGGCGACGACGCCCACCATGTCGCCTGCGACGATGATCGGCGTGGCGACGGTGAAATACATGCTGCCCTCGCCGTTCCGGGTGACGCGGGTCACCACCTCGCCGCCGCGTGCGCCCTCGAAGGCCGCGCGCGCATTGTCGGCCGGGTCGATCGTCTCGGTCACGGGCTGCCGGCCCTGCCGGAACAGCACGGTCACGACATCCCAGACGCTTTCCAGGAAGTCGGTCAGGAAGGTTGGCTGACCCGGATTCGTCACCAGCGTCCCGGTCCCCTGCCCGACGCGCGAGGCCAGAAGCCGGCCGGTCGGATCGAAGACGAAAACCTCCAGCACCGGGTCAAGCTCGATG
>JBKBRG010000587.1:0-1756 GCA_046292325.1 Tabrizicola sp. | reverse complement strand
GGTCATCCGGCCGGCCTTCGCCTGCGCCACCATCCAGTCAAGCTGGTTCACCTTGTCGTTCATGGTCGTCTCCCTACTGGTCCCCATGCCGGGGATTCTTTGTTGACTTGCCAATCAATAGAACCCGAACCCCGCGCGGCTCCAAACGTTTTCTGCACGCGGGATCAGACAAACTTGCGTTCCACCTCCTCGTCCCAGTCACGCTGGAGCGTGACGGTCTCACCCTCCCAGGCGGTCAGACGGGCCTGCATGCGCAAATGCGACGCCGTGGCGGTCATCACCGTCTCGGCCCGCGTCCTGACCCGCCAGTCGCCGCGCGACAGGCGCTGTTCCCAGGCGATCTCGGCCCGGGCCGACAGGGGATCGGCGCCGATCTCCCAGCGCTCGGTCATGGTCTCGCCCGTGACCAGACCATGGGCGAGATTCTCGGTCTCGCCCGAATCCTCCTCGATCACCAGGGCATGGCGACCCGCGATCAGGTCCGATTCGATTCGCCGCGCGGCCTTGCCCTGCCGCAGCACCCGATGTGCCCAGGGCGCGGCGGTCTCGGGGGGCGGCGGCTCCCACTCCGGGCCGCTGCCCCGGTGCACCGGCAGATCAAGGCTTGCCCCGGTCACCGTCAGCGTCGCGGCCTCGGGCGAGGGCCAGACGAAGGGCCAGTAGGTCGTGGACAGCGCCAGCCGCAACCGGTGCCCCGCGGCCAGCCGATAGGCCATCAGGTCCAGGGTCAGCGCCACCTCCTCGACCACACCCGGCTGCATCGGCGCGGGGTTTTCCGGGTCGTGCCGGTGACAGAGGTTCAGGATGCCATGCGCGATCCGGGTCGAGGCCCCGTCCGGTGCCACATCGCAGAGCCGCGCCACCAGAACCGCGCGCGGCCGGTCCGAGGCCAGCCGCAACACCAGACGCGCCGCGCCGAGAAGCTCCAGCGGAGCCTCCAGCGCCGCCCCGTCGAAACAGACCGACAGCGCATCATCGGCCCGCTGGTCGCCCGCCATCTCGGCATTCAGGCCCATGGGGAAGAACTCGCCCGCCGTCAGGCCAAGGTGCTGCGCCGTGCAGACCCGTGCCGACAGAGGCCCCGCGACCCCCAGCCCCGCGTCCGACACCGGCAGCACCCGCCGCTCGACCCGCGGGCTCGGCCAGGCGTGCTCGGCGATCCAGTGGCCGGGGCGCTGGGCGGCGCTGGCGTCCGGTGGGGCGGAATGCAGCATGTAGGCCCGCAGCGCCGGGTCGTGCTCGGCGCCGTTCTCCACCCCCTTCAGCCAGCGGTCCCACCAGCGGATCGCCAGTTGCAGGAAACCGATCCTCGGCCCCGGCACCGCCGTATGCGGATACTGGTGCACCCAGGGACCGACGATCCCCTTCACCGGCCCGCGCGCATTCTCCATCAGCTTCCGGACCGTGTTCATGTAATTGTCGTTCCAGCCGCCGAAGGACAGGATCGGCACGGTCATCCGCTGCCAGTCCTCGCAGATCGAGCCGTGCTTCCAGTAGCCGTCGCGCGCCTGATGTCCGGCCCAGAGGGGGGCGAGGAACGGCTCGGCCCGCAGCCGCTCTGCCCACATCTCGCGCCAGTCGTTGCGCAGCAGGGGATCCGGCGGGCGCGAGGAATAGGACAGCATCACGCTGCCCCAGCCGAAATTCTCTCCCAGCAGCGCCCCGCCCTTGAAATGGATGTCGTCGGCAAAGCGGTCGGTGGTGGAATAGACGCTGATGACGGCCTTCAGCGCGGGCGGTTGCAGGAAGGCGGTCT
>JBKBRG010000586.1:0-1760 GCA_046292325.1 Tabrizicola sp. | reverse complement strand
GATCTGGTGGCATGAGGGGGGGCGAGATGCGGGCCGACGGCAGCATGACCTTGAGCCTGAACCGGGGCAGCGACCTGTTCGTGGATCTGGTGTTCCGCGACGATACCGGGGCGCCGGTGGATATGACCGGCCACACGATCCAGATCGTCGAGGCGGAACCCTGGGCGCTGGCCAACGCCTCTGTCGCCTGGGTCGCGCAGGCGGCAGGATCGGCGCGGTTGCGGGCCGACTGGACACCCGCAGCGCCGGCGGAGACCTGGGTGCGGCTGCAAACCACGCGCACCGCCGACGGGTTTGACGACGCGGCGCCGAAACTGGTCGTGAGGTGGCTCTGATGTCCAGTGTCCTGTCTGTCGTCCGCCGTCTGGCGCTGAACGCGGAACAGCCGGTCTTCATGATCGATCTGCGGCCCGCCGGCACGATCGTCTCCGGTGGCGGTGGCGGAGGGGGCGGTCCCACGGTCTGGGGCGCCATCACCGGCACGCTCGCCAGCCAGACCGACCTGAAGGCCGCGCTGGACGGCAAGGCCAGCGCCGCACAGGGCGCGCTGGCGGATACCGCGTTGCAGCCCGGCGCCCAGATCCCGTGGACGGATGTCACGGGAAAGCCCACGTTTTTCTCGGGCGCCTGGGGCGATCTGACCGGGGTGCCTGCGACGTTCCCGCCGGCCGCGCACACGCATCCGGCGGCCGAGATCGGCGACAGCACGGGGGCGGGCCGGGCACTGTTGACGGCCTCGGACGCCGCATCGCAGCGGGCGGCGCTGTCGGTCGAATCCTCGGCGCAGCTTGACGCGCGGGACGCGGCGAACCGGGACCGGGCCAATCACACCGGAACCCAGCCGGCCGCGACGATCACCGGGCTGGCGCCGGTCGCCACCAGCGGGTCGGCGTCCGACCTGTCGGCAGGCACCCTGCCTGCGGCGCGGTTCGACGACAGCGCGCACGGCAACCGCGCGGGCGGCGCGCTGCACGCGGTGGCGACGGCCGGGGCGGCCGGCTTCATGTCCGCCGCCGACAAGACGAAGCTGGACGGGGTCGCGGCGGGGGCGAACAACTACGTGCACCCGAACCACACCGGGGATGTGACCTCGGTCGGCGACGGGGCGACGACGATTGCCGCAGGGGTCGTGACCAATGCGAAGCTGGCCGGAATGGCATCGGGTCGCATCAAGGGGCGCACCACGGCGGGCACGGGCGACCCGGAGGACCTGACGCCAGCGCAGGCCACCGCGCTGCTGGAGACCTTCACCAGCACCGCCAAGGGTCTTGCGCCCGCCTCGGGCGGCGGCACGACGAACTTCCTGCGCGCGGACGGGACATGGGCCGCCCCGCCCGGCGGCGGCGGCGGGACGCCCGGTGGCGCCTCGGGGGAGATCCAGTTCAACGACGCGGGCGCCTTCGGTGGCGCGGCGGATGTCGAGATCGAGGGCGGGCAGCTGCGCCTGCCGACGATTTCGACGCCCGCAGCCCCTGCCGCAGACGGTGTGAAGCTGTTCGGGCGCAAGGTCGGCGGCCGCGCCATGCCGGCCTTCATGGGGCCGAGCGGGCTGGGCAGCGCCCTGCAACCCCTTCTGGCACGCAACAAGGTCGGCATGTTCCTGCCGAACGGCAACGGCACCGCAGGCACGCAGTGGGGCTTGACCTATTCCAGCACCGGCACGGCCACCACGGCGAACGTCGCGACCACGAACCTGCACACCTACACGCGCAGGCTCGAATATCTGGTCACGACGGCCAGCACGACGGCGGTGGTGGGGT
>JBKBRG010000585.1:0-1770 GCA_046292325.1 Tabrizicola sp. | reverse complement strand
GATCTATTCCTTCACGGCTTCGGCTTCCGATCTTGTCGGCCTCGCTGGCGCGAATGGCTATCGGGCCATGTTCGACCTGGCCGAAAGCCCGGCCTTCGCCACCGCCACCCTGGTCTTCGGCATCGGTGCCTTTCTGGTCGGCATGTGGTTCGATACCCGCGATCCGCACCGCCTGGGCCGCCATTCCGCCACCGCCTTCTGGTGCCACCTTCTCGCCGCCCCCGCGCTGGTCAACACCGTGGCCGTGACGCTGCTGAACGGCGGCGGAACCGGGGCGCTTGCCGTCGGCCTGGTTCTGATCGCGATCCTTGCCCTGGTCATCGACCGCCGCAGCTTCCTGACCGCCGCCATCATCTACATCGCCATCGTCATCGCCTGGCTGATGGGAGAGGGCGGCGGCACCAGCTGGATCTTCGTCCTCCTCCTGCTTGGCGCCTTCATCACCGCGATCGGCACCTGGTGGGTCCAGCTGCGCGCCATGATCATGAAGATCCTTCCGGATTTCCCGGGCAAATCCAGCCTGCCGCCTTATGGATCCACGGAATGACCGACCTCACCCCCCGCGAAATCGTGTCGGAACTGGACCGTTTCATCATCGGCCAGCGCGATGCCAAGCGCGCCGTCGCCGTCGCGCTGCGCAACCGCTGGCGGCGCAAGCGTCTGGGCGACGACCTGCGTGACGAGGTCTATCCGAAGAACATCCTGATGATCGGCCCGACCGGTGTCGGCAAGACCGAGATCAGCCGCCGCCTTGCCAAACTGGCCAGGGCACCCTTTCTCAAGGTCGAGGCGACCAAGTTCACCGAGGTCGGCTATGTTGGTCGCGACGTCGATTCGATCGTGCGCGATCTTGTGGATGTCGCAATCAACGACACCCGCGTCCGGATGCGCGAGGAGGTGAAGGCCAAGGCGCAACGGGCGGCCGAGGACCGGGTGATCGACGCCATTGCCGGCAAGGACGCCCGCGAACACACACGCGAAACCTTCCGCGCCAGGCTCAAGCGTGGCGAGCTCGACGACACGATGATCGAGATCGAGGTCGCGGACGCCGCCCCGGCCTTGCCGCTCGGCTTCGGGATGCCCGGCATGGAAACCCAGATGCAGGGGTTGCAGGACCTGTTCAAGGCTTTCGGCGGCCGCTCCAGCCGCAAGCGGATGACCGTCGCGCAAAGCTATGAGGTGCTGATCGGCCAGGAGGCCGACAAGCTTCTCGACGACGAGGCGGTCCGGACCGCCGCGCTTGAGGCCGTTCAGGAAAACGGCATCGTCTTCCTCGACGAGATCGACAAGATCTGCGCCCGCTCCGACGCCCGTGGCGCCGATGTCAGCCGCGAGGGCGTGCAGCGCGACCTGCTGCCGCTGATCGAAGGCACGACCGTTTCGACCAAGCACGGCCCGGTCCGGACGGACCACATCCTGTTCATCGCCTCGGGCGCCTTCCACATCGCCAAGCCGTCGGACCTGCTGCCCGAACTTCAGGGGCGACTGCCGATCCGGGTCGAACTGGCCCCGCTGACCGAGGACGATTTCATCCGCATCCTGACCGAGACCGACAATGCCCTGACCCGGCAATACGCCGCGCTGATGGCGACCGAGGATGTGAAGGTCAGCTTCACCCCCGACGGCATTGCCGCGCTTGCCCGCATCGCGGCCGAGGTGAACCGGAGCGTCGAGAACATCGGCGCGCGGCGGCTTTACACGGTGATGGAACGGGTATTCGAGGAACTGTCCTTCAACGCCCCCGACCGCTCGGGCAGCTCGGTCGTGGTC
>JBKBRG010000584.1:0-1785 GCA_046292325.1 Tabrizicola sp. | reverse complement strand
CTTCCTGCTGAACCGCTGTTATGGCCGCGACCCGGAAACGGTGGCGCGGATCGGGCGGGCGGTGGCCGAGGGGCTGATGGCGGGCGGTGTGCTGCCGGTGATGAAGCACATGCCGGGCCATGGCCTGAGCCAGGTTGACACGCATCACGACCTGCCCACCGTCACCGCATCGCGGGACGAGTTGCAGGCCGTCGATTTCGCGCCGTTCCGGGCGCTGGCCGACCTGCCGATGGCGATGACCGCCCATCTGGTCTTTGCCGCGATCGACCCGGTCCGGCCGGCGACGCAATCGCCCGAGATGATCCGGGTGATCCGCGACGAGATCGGGTTTCGGGGCCTTCTGATGTCGGACGATCTGAACATGCAGGCCCTGTCGGGAACGCTTGCCGAGCGGACCGCGCGGACCATCGCGGCGGGGGTGGACATCGCGCTGCATTGCAACGGCGACATGGCCGAGATGGTCGAAGTGGCCGGGGCTGCCGGAACCATGGGACCGCAGACCCGCGCCCGAGCCGCGGCGGCGCTGGCCGCGCGACAGTCCGGGCAGGTGGATGTGAAGGCGGCGCTGGCCGAACTGGCGCATGGCTGAGGCAGGCGGACCCGACGCGGGGGGCTGGGACCAGCCCGAACGCCTTGCCCCCGAGGATCGGCTGGCGGCCGAGGCGCTGATCGTCGATGTCGATGGCTTCGAGGGGCCGCTGGACCTGCTTCTGACGCTCAGCCGCACGCAGAAGGTGGATCTGCGGAAGATCTCGGTCCTGAAGCTTGCCGAGCAGTATCTGGGCTTCGTCGAACGCGCGCGCAGCCTGCGGATCGAACTGGCGGCGGATTACCTGGTGATGGCGGCCTGGCTGGCCTTCCTCAAGTCGCGTCTGCTGCTGCCGCCCGAACCGGGCGACGAGGGGCCGAGCGCCGAGGATCTGGCGGCGCATCTCGCCTTCCAGCTGGAACGGTTGCAGGCGATGCGCGATGCGGCGGCGCGACTGATGGGGCGCGACCAGCTGGGCCGCGACTTCTTTGCCCGCGGCGTGCCCGAGGAGATGACGCATCACCGCAAGGTCCGGTGGACGGCGACGCTGCTGGACCTGATGCGCGCCTATGCGCGGATCAGGACGAAGGACGAATTCCGCCCCTTTGTGCTGGATCGCGAACATGTCTACACCATGGAACAGGCGCTTGAGCGGATGCGCGGGCTGATCGGCTATGCCGGCGACTGGGCGACGCTGGTCAGCTTCCTGCCCGAGGGATGGGACATCAGCCCCATGGCGCGCCGGTCGGCACTGGCGGCGCATTTCGCGGCGGTGCTGGAACTGGCCAAGCGGGGTCAGATCAGCCTGCGGCAGGGCGAGACCTTCGCGCCGATCGAGTTGCGGCTGAAGGACGGACGATGACCCCTGACCCGACCACGGAAGAGAGCCTCTTCGACGCCCCGCCCATGGGCGAGCAGGAGCGGATGGTCGAGGCGATCCTCTTTGCCAGCGCCGAGCCTGTGACGCTGGCCGAACTGGTGGCGCGGATGCCGCATGGCGCGGACCCGGCCGAGGCGCTGGTGCGCTTGCGCAAGCGCTATGAGGGGCGGGGGGTGAACCTGGTGCGGGTGGGCGATTCCTGGGCCTTCCGCACGGCGCCGGACCTGGGCTTCCTGATGCGGCGCGAGACGGTCGAGACGCGGAAACTGTCGCGCGCGGCGATCGAGACCCTGGCCATCATCGCCTACCACCAGCCGGTCACGCGCGCGGAAATCGAAGAGATCCGTGGGGTTGCGGTCAGCCGGGGCACGCTGGA
>JBKBRG010000583.1:0-1792 GCA_046292325.1 Tabrizicola sp. | reverse complement strand
GGCTGGCGATCATCGTGATCTGCTACGGCTCGGTCGTCTATTTCGCCGACACGCGGATGAAGACCAAGGACAAGAGCTTTGCCGGCTTTCCCGCCTGCTGGAACATGGTGGTGCTGGTCCTCTTCGCGACCCAGCCCAGCCAGACGGTGATCCTGCTGGTGGTGATCCTCCTGACGGTGACCATGTTCACCAACCTGAAGTTCATCCATCCGGTGCGCACGAGCCGCTGGTATCAGGTCTCGCTGGCCGTCTGCATTGCCTGGATCGCGCTGGCGGCTTGGGCGGCCTGGTGGGACTTCCAGGAAGGCCCGATCGCAAAGTGGCTTCTGGTGCTGACCTCGCTTTACCTCGCGCTGGCCGGGATCGCGCAGCAGATCCTGCCCGAGGGGATACGGCGGGTGCGCTGAAGGGCCCATCGCCGGGGACTGCATCCCTTCTCGCCGCATCTGCGCGCATGCGCCTCGCGCGGCGAAGTCGCAGACGCAAGACGAGCGCCGGCCCGGCGTCAGGACCCATCACCGATACCCCGCCAGCGCGAGAAAACCGGGGGGATCAACGGTTTGCCGCCCGCCGCGCGGGGTGGTTCCCCCGCGCAAGGGGCGCAAGACCTTGAGCGCCCGATTTCCTGGCGCCCATGCGGGGTCGACGGATCTGCCCCGTGGCTGCGTTGCAAACCCTTGAAACGGCGCCGCTGTTCCTGCGGATCTGCGTCTGGCCACGGGGCAGATCCGTCCGACTGGCGGGGTATCGGTATTGGGACCTGACCCTAAAGCCGGGTCAGGATCACCCCGGCGACGATGACCACCGCAGCGACGGCCTTTCCCGCGTTCATCCGCTCGCCGAAGGCCAGCCAGCCGATCAGCACGGCGAAGAGGATCGAGGTTTCGCGCAGCGCCGCCACCACGGCAATCGGCGCAAGGGTCATGGCCCAGATCGACACCGCATAGGCCCCGTAGCTGGCCGTCGAGGCGAAGGCCCCCATCCGCCAGGCGCGCCAGTTCCGCGGGATCACGTCCCAGCCGCGCAGGGCCAGCATGCCGAGGGTGAAGAAGGTCCCGTCCGCAACGAAGACCCAGGCCACATAGGCGGCGGCCGAGCCCGAGACCCGCGCGCCCATCCCGTCGATCAGGGTATAGGTCGCGGTCGCAAGTGCGCTGCCAAGAGCGAAAGGCAGCAGCTTGCGATCCTCCCCGCTGGTGAAGACGCCGCGCGCCATCAGCAGGATGCCCGCCGCAAGGACCGCAATCGCCAGATATTCCTGCCCCGTGACCGCATCGGCCAGGAACACAGCCCCGACCAGCGCCACCACCATCGGCGCGGCCCCGCGCGCGATGGGATAGACCCGGCTCAGGTCGCCACGGTCATAGGCATAGGTCAGGAAGAACTTGTAGGCGAAATGCGTGCAGCCCGCCGCGATCACCCATGGGATCGCCGCCGGGTCGATGGCCGGCGTCAGCATGACCACGGCAAGACCGATCGGCACCTCGACGATGGACAGGATCACCATCCCGCCGACCTTCGAGGTGCCCAGCTTGATCAGCGCATTCCACAGCGCATGCAGGAAGGCCGCGCCGAGGACGGCCAGGAACACGCCAAGGGTCACGTCGCACCCGTCATGAAACCGTTACACGACTGGCTAGCCCCCGGCGCGGGCGGGCACAAGCCGCGCCTTAGGTGTGAAATCTCAGGAGGTTGTTCACCCGGAACGGGGTTAGGCTGCAATCGCCAAACTCCAGCCGAGGACCCGCAAGGATGAACAACCCACACCATGGTGCCCGTCTCACCGTTCACA
>JBKBRG010000582.1:0-1799 GCA_046292325.1 Tabrizicola sp. | reverse complement strand
CCAGACCTCCCTGGTCCGGTCGAAATCTGCGGGCACCATCACGTCAAGCAGCCCGCCCTGCCCTTCGGCCTGCACGTCGGGCACCCCCGCGATGGGCTGCGTGACGCCATCCGCAAACCCGAGCAACCGGCCGCCGCGCTCGGTGATCAGCGCCGTTCCGTCCGGCAGGAATGCGATGGCCCAAGGCTCTTCAAGGCCGCCGATGACCCGGTTGATCGACAGCGCGCCCGCCGAGGTATCGACGGTCCCGGCATGTGCTGCTGGCGAAAGGAACGCAAGGATAAGGGGCAAGAGAGTGCGGGTGGCAAGCAAAGGGGCCTCCGTGGCGCGGGTCCTGGGTGTTCTGCATCGAAGTCTGCATCGAAGATAGTATCGCCAGCGCGCAGAGGCCCCCTCGGGCCACGAGGATGTGACTTCCGCCTTGAAGTCGGAAGGACAAGCGCCTATCGGTCCCGCCGATCGGGCCACAGCGCGGTTGGACCTGGCCGTCTTGCCGACTTTCTGTCGACAAAAAGAAACTTCCCTTTTGCATGGCGCCTCTCTAGGCTCTGCGCCAGGATTTCGATCCAACATGGGAGACACAACAAATGAAGAAACTTCTGCTGGCCGCTTCGGCCTGCGCGCTGATGGCCGGTGCCGCGGCTGCCGAGGACGTGAAGATCGGCATCCTGATCGGCTTCACCGGCCCCATCGAATCGCTGACCAGCCACATGGCCAATGCTGCCGAAGCCGCGATGGCCGAAGTGAACGCCTCGGGCAAGGCCAAGAACACCTATAGCTCGGTCCGCGGTGACTCGACCTGCACCGATGCCGCCGCGGCGACCGCCGCTGCCGAGCGGATGATCACCGCCGAAGGCGTCAAGGGCATCATCGGCGGCGACTGCTCGGGCGTCACCCGCGCGGTGCTGACCAACGTCGCCATGCCGAACGGCATCGTGATGGTCTCGCCCTCGGCCACCTCGCCGGCGCTGACCACCGACCCCGACAACGGGCTGTTCTTCCGCACCGCGCCGTCGGACGCACGCGAAGGTGAAGTGATGGCCGACATCCTTACCGAGAAGGGCGTCAAGTCGATCGCGCTGACCTATTCCAACTCGGACTACGGCAAGGGTCTGGCGGAAGCGATCGCCACAGCCTTCACCGCCAAGGGTGGCACCGTGACGATCAATGCGGCGCATGACGACGGCAAGGCGGACTATTCTGCCGAAGTCGCAGCGCTGGCGGCGGCCGGTGGCGACCTGCTGGTCGTGGCGGGCTACCTCGACCAGGGCGGCAAGGGCATCATCCAGGCGTCGCTGGATTCTGGCGCCTTCACGACCTTCGGCCTGCCGGGCGGCATGGTCGGCGACTCGCTTCCTGCGGCGATCGGCCCGGCGCTGGATGGGTCCTACGGCCAGGTTGCCCAGTCGGACAGCCCCGGCGCGGCCGTGCTGCAGGAAATGGGCAAGGCCAACAATCCGGCCTTCGACGCGACCTCGCCCTACACCCCGGAAAGCTATGACGCCGCTGCGCTGATCATGCTGGCGATGGAGGCTTCGGGATCGACCGATCCCGCCGTCTACAAGGAAAAGATCATGGAGATCGCCAACGGGCCGGCCGACGGTTCGGGCGTCAAGATCCTTCCGGGCGAGCTGGGCAAGGCGCTGGAGCTGATCGCCGCCGGCACCGCCATCGACTATGACGGGGCCTCGGGCGTGACGCTGATCGGTCCGGGTGAATCCGCCGGGCGCTACAAGCAGTTCGAGGTCAAGGGCGGCAAGTACGAGACCGTCCAGTTCCGTTGATCCGCCCGCAGATCG
>JBKBRG010000581.1:0-1803 GCA_046292325.1 Tabrizicola sp. | reverse complement strand
ACGAGCCAGCTTTCCAGCCCGCGCCCCCAGGCCCAGACGTCGACCTCGATCCGGTCCTTCTGCACGTCGGCACCGGCCGTCAGGAACAGCCCGCCCGCTGGCACCGTGCCGGATGTCAAGCGCTCACGCCGGTCGTAGAGCCGCTGCCAGTCGGGCGCTTCCCCGGTCTCGACCCATGTCTCGCCGAGGATCGTGTTGCGGAACGCCTTGATCGCCTCATCCGAACCCTGCGCCGCGTCCCATGCCCGCACGATCCGCTCCCAGCTCAGCCAGCCGATCGGCGAATAGAGCGCCGAGAGGTGATACCCGACCGTGGTCGGATCGGCGGCGGTGGCGGTCGCCCGCCATTCGCCGCCCTCCAGCATCGCCGTCTTGTGGTGCTCCGCGATTGCCGCGTCGCAGCCCTCGCAATGATACTCCGCCGTCTCCGGTCGCCCTTTCTGCCAACGCAGCCGGTCGAACTTCAGCCATTGCGCGTGGCCGCAATGCGGGCACGGCACGAAATACCGGCGCTGGTCGGACGCCTCGTACTCGCGCTCGATCCGGCTCAGCCCCCGGATCGTCGGCGTCGACACCAGGAACACCTTGCGCCGATGGGCGAAGGTCAGCGACCGCGCTTCGGCCAGCGTGACCGGGTCGCCTTCCTCGTCGGCCGAGGCCGGATAGGCGTCGACCTCGTCGAGGAAGATGTAGCGTGCCGGGGTCGAGCGCAGCCCGACCGCCGAGTTCGCGCCCGTCATGATCAGGATGCCGCCCGCGAATTCCTTCGACAGCATGGTGTTGCCCGCATCTCGGGACCGGGCCGGTTTGACCCGCTCCCGAAGCTCCGGGCTCTCGTCGATCAGCGGGTCGATCCGCTGTCGCGAGTTGCGTTTCGCCATTTCGACGGTCGGCTGGACCGCGAGCATCGGGCCCGGCGCCTGGTGGATGGCGAACCCGATCCAGTTGTTGCCGGCCTCGGTCGCCCCGACCTGTGCCGCCTTCATGAACACGATCCGCTGTGTGGGATCGCCGGGCGACAGCCGGTCCATGATCTCGCGCATGTAAGGCGTGCGCACCGTGCGGTATCGCCCCGGTTCGGCCGAGGCGCGGCCCGACAGCATGCGGTGCCGGTCGGCCCATTCCGACACGGTCAGGTCCGGGTCGGGCCGCAGCCCGTTGCCCCAGGCGCGCAGGATTTCGCCCGCGCCGTCGAAATCCGTCAGGCCATCGCCGCTCTCACCGGAAGTCGGGCCGGACCTCGGCGAGTTCGTCGAGGTGGGCGCGTACATGTTTCTCCAGGACCTTCTGCATCGCGGCTGGCTCCACGGTGATCTGCTGGCCTGTCGCGTCGCGGCACGACGCGGAGAGCTCGGCCGCCATCAGCGCCGCCGCGCGCGCAGGCCAGTTCACCCACGCGTCCCGTTCCTCCCGCGCCAGCCGGAACACCAGCGCCAGCGCCCGGGCCCGTTCGATCAGCTCTCCCTTCAGCTTCTGGAGCCGGATGCGCCGCTCCTGCGCCTTCAGCACCTCGTTCGCCGTCTTCGCCTGCAGGAAGGTCGTGCCGCCGCCGACCGCCGGGACCGCCAGCCCCTGTTCGCGCAGCGTGTCGCCGACAGCGGCCACCGCCGCCTCGGGGACGGGCTTCATATTCGGTGCAGGCGGCTTGCGGGTCTTGGACGGGTCCGTCGTCTCGGCACGCCTGGCCGAACGCCATGTCAGCCGACAGCTGCGGCTTGCCTATCTCGCGCCGGGGGTTCTCAAGCGCTTGGTCTACAAGCGCGAGGTGCCCGCCGTGACCCTTTTGAAACTGACCGATGTCGC
>JBKBRG010000580.1:0-1808 GCA_046292325.1 Tabrizicola sp. | reverse complement strand
TCGCCGGGTTGTTGCCCAGCTTGGGGTTGTCGAACTTGGGGATCGGCGAGGGGTCCATCACATAGCGCCCCTCGACCCTCACCGGATAGGCGTAGGAGGTGGCGATCTGCCCGTGCCGGGCGATGTCCTCGTAAAGCTTCACATGCATCAGCCCGTATTCCTCGAGCTCGTGCATCTTGCGCGTCTCGGTCTCGCGCGGTTCCAGGAACCGCAGGGGCTCGGGAATCGGAACCTGATAGACCAGGATCTGGCCGGCCTTCAGTGGCGTTTCCGGGATGCGGTGGCGGGTCTGGATCACGGTCGCCTCGGCGGTGGCCTCGGTCGTGGCCACCCCGGCGGTGCGCTGGAAGAAGCGGCGGATCGAGACCGCGTTCGTCGTGTCGTCCGCGCCCTGGTCGATGACCTTCAGCCGGTCCTCCGGGACGAGGCAGGCCGCCGTCACCTGCACCCCGCCGGTGCCCCAGCCATAGGGCATCGGCATCTCGCGGCTGGCGAAGGGGACCTGATAGCCAGGCACCGCGATGCCCTTCAGGATCGCCCGGCGGATCATCCGCTTGGTCTGTTCGTCAAGATAGGCGAAATTGTAGGCTTGATCGGTCATCATCAGCGTCCCACAGTCCTGCGCGACGGCTCGATGGGCGGGAGCTTGGAACGAACATGCATGTCTGGGCGGTCCTCGGTGTGGTGGTCGCGCTTGTGGTGTTGGCCGTTGCCCGGCGCAAACGCGGCAAGCGCAGGGAAGCCGGCACCCAGGCTGGTGATGGCGGTGCGGGCATCCCGGGCGACGATTGCCGACAGCATTCCAGTGACAGCTGGTCCGGCGACGCTGGCGGCGATGCTGACGGCGACGCTGGCGGCGATGGTGGAGGGGGCGGGGGCGACTAGGGTCATTCCGCTGCCTCCTGCATAACCCCCGCTTCGGCCCGCAGGCGGCGGACCAGTTCCAGTTCGGCCTGGAAATCGACGTAATGCGGCAGCTTGATGTGTTCCAGGAACCCCGTGGCCTGGATGTTGTCGCAGTGCATCAGCACGAATTCCTCGTCCTGGGCCGGGGCGCCGGTGAAATCCTCGCCCAGTTCCTTCCAGCGCAAGCTGCGGTCCACAAGGCTCATCGCGATGGCCTTGCGCTCCGACTGGCCCATCACCAGCCCGTAGCCCCGGGTGAACTGCGGGGGCTCGGACCTGGAGCCCTTGAACTGGTTCACCGTCTCGCATTCGGTCAGCTCGATCTCGCCGATCTCGACCGCGAAGCCGAGTTCCGGGATATCGACCTCCACCGCCACCCGGCCGATGCGCAATTCGCCGACGAAGGCGTGGGTCCGGCCATAGCCCCGCTGGGTGGAATAGGCGAGACCGAGGATGAACCCCTCGTCCCCACGCGCCAGCGCCTGCAGCCGCAGCGCCCGGTCGGCGGGCAGCTCCATCGGCTCGCGCGTCAGATCCGGGGGCGTGGCGTCAGAGGGATGCGCTGCCTCGATCAGTCCGTCGCGGTTCAGAAAGCCCGTGACATGGGGGGTGCGGGCCCGCTGCCCTCCCCATCCCTCCGCCGCCAGGGGGGAGGGAAGCGCCTCCCCTCCCCCTGGTGGGGAGGGGATGGGGGTGGGGGGCTGGTCCGGGGTTTCGGCCATCAGCGCGAAGTCCAGCAGGCGGTGGGTGTAGTCGAAGGTCGGCCCCAGCACCTGACCGCCCGGCAGGTCCTTGAAGGTGGCGCTGATCCGCCGGTCCACCGCCATGGCGCCGGTGTCCACCGGCCGCGACCCGGCAAGGCGCGGCAGCGTCGTGCGATAGGCGCGGATCAGGAAGACCGC
>JBKBRG010000579.1:0-1810 GCA_046292325.1 Tabrizicola sp. | reverse complement strand
TCCAGCAGCCGCTGCCCCTCGGTCGACGGGGCGGGGGCGCGGAAGGCGGCCGAGATCGCCCGCCCCAGGCTGTCGGGCGGCAGCGCCTCGGCCCCGCGGCCGAGCGCGATCGCGGTCAGGAAGGCGTCTTCCGGTGTGGCGGGCCTGGCCTGTCGCGCCCAGGTTTCCGACTGCGGCGACAGCAGGCCCACCCGGAAGGCGATGGCCGCCGCCTCGCCGGTCAGGGGCAGGTCCAGCAGCGCCTTGGCATAAAGCGTGGCGAAGGGGACCTCCAGCTCGACCTCCTGCATCCTGTCCCAGACCGCGGGAAGCGTGGCCGCGACGCGCTCGGCACTGCCCGAGGCGATGGCGGCATCGAAGGCCTGGAAGGCCGCGACCCGGTCCCAGACCCCGCCCGAGGCGGCCGGGGTGCTTTCGGTATAAAGGCCAAGGATGACGTTCGGCGGAATGGTCCCGGCGCGGGTCAGCCGCTCGGCCGCCTCGATCCGGGTCTTCCAGCCCGACCGTGGCCGCAGTTCGGCGTAAGAGAAGGCAATCGGCAGACCGTCGGTCGGCAGGGGCTCGCCGATTGCGGCATAGATCATCCAGTCGAGCGGCGTCACCGGGTCCGGCGCCGGCGGCACCGGCTCGCCCTCGTAGATGTCGGGGTCCAGAAAGCGCGACAAGAGCGCCTCCTGATCGGGGCTGATCTGTCCCAGCGCGCTTGCGGTGCGGATGGTCAGCGCAGCGGTGTCCCAGTCGCCGGAGCGGGCGAGGCAGAAGATCCTCGCCGGCAGGGTCGGTGCGAGGTGCGGCGCCTTCGCCATGCTGTCGCAGGCCCGGTCCTCGGCCCCGGTCAGAAGCGCCACGTCGAAGGATCGGCGGAACAGGTCGGGCGTGGTCATGCCCGCCGCGTCGATCAATGCCGCCGCCTGCTCCAGCGCCCCCAGCGCCAGAAGCTTGTCGATGCGCACCAGCAGAAGTTCGCCCCGGCCCCCGGCATCGACCGGCGCGGCCAGTTCCGCCAGCAGGATGGTCAGGAACAGCTGGCGCAGCGCAGGCAGCGCGTCGTCGGGATGTGCGGTCAGTCTTTCCGCGATCTCGCGGGTCAGACCCGCCCCCCAGAAGTTGCGCGGCAGGCCCGAGACGGACTGTGCGATCAGCCCGACCCCGTCGGGCGCGGGTCCGTCCAGCGACGAGGTCGTCACAGCCGCAGGCAGGGCGCTTCCCGCTGCGGCGACGGGGGGCTCGACCGGCGCAAGGACCGCTTCGGGCGCCGCCGCCGCCGGGGTCGCCACCGATTGCGACAGCCAGTCGATCGCCGACAGCGGCCCGCCGGTGCTGCCGGCCTCCTGGGCCGGGGCCGGCTGGGTTGCCAGGATCAGGGCAAGGACACCGGCGCTACTCGTCCGCATTCAACACCACTGGCTTCTTGACCTCGCCCTGCACCGGGGTCAGGTCGCCCAGATAGGCATAGACGGTCAGTCCGAGGAAGCCAAGAATCACCAGCAAAAGGAACGCCTTGATGATCCGACCCATGTTCTGGCCCTTCCTCGACTTCTGCCATGGGCTTCATCCCATGGACGATTGTTGCCGGTCACGCCGCAGTGGCGACGGCGATGCGCGGTGATCCGTGCGAATGTATATAGCATTCGGCAACAGATCACGCCATTGAGGGGGAAAGATTTCCCGTCGGCAAGTCCTTGCCCGGGAAAGGCAGGGCTGCGGGAACCGGGGGGACATGTCGGGGCTGGCAAAGACGGTGGTGCTGGTGGGAATGATGGGCGCGGGCAAGACGGCCGTCGGCACCGCGCTTGCCCGTCAGCTGGGG
>JBKBRG010000578.1:0-1817 GCA_046292325.1 Tabrizicola sp. | reverse complement strand
CTGGGGGTTCGCGACCCGGGCCGAGGGCCGCGACGCCGCCATCGCCTACACCCTGTCGGTCATCCCCGCGCTCTGGGCCTTCTTCATGGTCAGCGACGCCTCGGACACCTCGGCCATCTTCCTTGCGGCCGGCTTCGTCGGCCTTCTGCTCCTCGACGCCACGTTCCAGGCATGGGGCCTGGCCCCGCGCTGGTGGCTGCGGTTGCGCGTCATGCTGACCGTGGTCGTCCTCGGCTGCCTCGCCATCCCGCTTCAGGCCTGACGATGGCGGACCTCTTCGCCTATACCGATGGCGCCTGTTCCGGGAACCCCGGGCCCGGGGGCTGGGGCGTCCTGCTGATCGCGCGCGAAAACGGCGCGGTCGTCAAGGAACGCGAGCTTCAGGGCGGGGAAGCCTTGACCACGAACAACCGGATGGAGCTTCTGGCCGCGATCTCGGCGCTCGAGGCGCTGACACGGCCCTCCGAAGTGACCATCGTCACCGACAGCGCCTATGTGAAGAACGGGGTGACCGAATGGATCCACGCCTGGAAGCGCAGGAACTGGCGCACCGCAGGCGGAGCCCCGGTCAAGAACGTCGAGCTGTGGCAAAGGCTTGAGGCCGCTGCCGCCCGGCACCGGGTCACCTGGCGCTGGATCAAGGGCCATGCCGGCCACCCCGAGAACGAACGCGCCGATGCGCTGGCCCGTGCCGGGATGGCCCCGTTCAAGGCCCCGCAGGAACCCCGGGGATGATGGTCGATTTCACGATCGAGGAGCGCCTCGACCATGCCTCGGTGCCGGTCTTCGCCCTGACGGGGCGCTGGCGGAAGACCAGAACCGACCCATCGCCCTGGTCAGGGGGATGATTGCCGGCGGCATGGGCGGGCTTCCGCGCGACGCGGGCCGTAACGAGGTGCCGCAGGTCCTGAAACGGGGCGAAGCTTGCGCGACCGGCGCGCGCGCAGCATCGGGCTGGGCTGGCGCCTGCCGGACTGCAAGTCGCACCCACCCCGGCCGGGCGCAGCCGAGCGCCGGCACGCTTGATCCGTGAACGAATATTCGTTTAGGTTCGGGACATGCCTCGGAAGCGCATCATTCCCGACGCTCAGGTCTTCTCCATCATCCAGCGGCTGCTCGATGACGGGGGCGAGAAGGCGGTGTCCTTCGGAACCGTCGCCACCGCGACCGGCCTTGCGCCGCCGACCCTGGTGCAACGCTATGGCAGCCGCGACGCCATGGTGCGCGCGGCGCGTCTGGCGTTCTGGGACGACCTCGACAGCCGCACGGCCCAGGCCATCGCCGCGACGGCCGGCAAGGGCCCACAGGGCATGTTGAAGGCGATCGGTCCGGTCAGGGCCACGGAGATTGCCGCCGATCTGCGGGACCCCGACCTGGCGCAGCGCGCGGCCAGCTGGCGCGCAACGGTTGAGGCCGCGCTTGCCGATCGGCTCGGCTCTGGCGGCAAGGCCCGGGAAAGTGCCGCGCTCCTGTTCGCCGCCTGGCAGGGAATGGCGCTCTGGTCGGCGGCCGGCCCCTCGGACCTTCGCCTCAAGGATGCGGTGAAGCGGCTTACCTGAGCCAGGTCTTCCAGGCCCAGATCAGCAGCAGCGCCCCGAGGAGAGCGCCGACAAATCCCGCTCCGATCCCGGCCAGCATCACCAGCCCGCGCAGGACCACGGTTCCGATCAACGCCCCCAGCACGCCCAGCGCGATGGTGGTCGGCGTGTCCATGTTCACCTTCAGGATGCGGCTGGCCAGAAAGCCCACGGCAACCCCGACGATCAAAAGCGCAACGAGCGGCATGGCTTCCCTCCTCCCAATTCCGCGAATATGGG
>JBKBRG010000577.1:0-1818 GCA_046292325.1 Tabrizicola sp. | reverse complement strand
CGCATCTGAGCAGATTGCGGGCGCGGGCGTAGTAGCCCAGTCCCGCCCATTCGCCCATCACCTGCGCGTCCTCGGCGGCGGCAAGGTCCACGACCCCGGGCCAGCGCGAGGTGAAGCGGTGGAAATAGTCCCTGACCGCCGCCACCGTCGTCTGTTGCAGCATCACCTCGGACAGCCAGACGCGGTAGGGGTCGGGGCGGACGCCCGCCGCGCGGTCCTGCGGCGACACACGCCAGGGCATCACGCGCGCGTGTCGGTCATACCAGGACAGCAGTCGGGCGGAAAGGGATTCGGGCGCCTGCATCGGGGCGAAGATAGCGGACCGGCCGCGGGCGGCCAGAGGGCATTCCGCTCACGACCGCTCACCGGCGCCTGACGCAAAGTTCATTCCTGATTCAGCCTTGCCTCTGGCGGGGGGCCGCGCTTGCGGTAGTATGATCGGCGAGGACCACAGCAGATGAGCCGCAAGCCCCTTCCTTCTCCCAGTGCAGCCCACCGGATGCGCGGCTTCGAGCCCGCCTTCGGCCTGATGAAGGACGCGGTGCGCATCGCCGGGGAATCCCGGGGCTTTGCGGTGGCACGGCTGTTGACCCATTGGGCCGAGGTCGTGGGCGAGGATCTGGCGCGTCGGACCCGGCCGGTGAAGATCGGCTATGGCATGGGGGGCATGGGGGCGACCCTGACCCTTCTGGTCAGGGCGAGCGACGCACCCATGGTCCAGATGGCCCTGCCGCAGCTGAAGGAACGGGTGAACGCCGTCTATGGCTATGCCGCCGTTCGGCACATCCACCTGACCCAGACCGCAGCCACCGGCTTTGCCGAGGGTCAGGCCGAATTCATCCCCGCGCCCAAGGCAGCGAAGCCCGCCGATCCGGCGGTGGCCGCACAGGCCGCGACCGTCGCCGAAGGCGTGTCCGACCCCGGTTTGCGCAGCGCGCTTGAACAGCTGGCGCAAAACATCTTAACTCGCCCCCGATCCAGAACTTCAGGCTGAAAAGGACGCCGAAACATGTTGAGACTGAACCGCCGGGCCATGATCGCCCTTGCCGCCGCCGCCACCGCGGCCATGACCCCGGCACTGGCACAGGAAACCACGACCGAGGCCGCTGCCCCCGCAGTCAGCGACTATTCGCTGGGCTCGCCCGACGCCAAGGTCAGGATCATCGAGTATGCCAGCTTCACCTGCCCGCATTGCGCGGATTTCCACGAAAATGTCTTCACCCAGCTGAAGAAGGACTACATCGACACCGGCAAGGTGCATTTCACCCTGCGCGAGGTCTATTTCGACCGTTACGGCCTCTGGGCGGCTCTGATCGCGCGCTGCGGCGGCGAGATGCGCTATTTCGGCATCCAGGACATGCTGTTTGCCAAGCAGAAGGAATGGGCGACCGGCGAGACCCCGCAGCAGGTGGTCGAGAACCTGAAGACCATCGGCCGCGCGGCGGGGCTCGAGGACGCGGCAATGGACGCCTGCCTGAACGACGCGCCCCATGCCGAGGCGCTGATCAAGCAGTTCCAGACCAACTTCGAGGCCGATGGGGTGCAGGGCACGCCGACGCTGTTCATCAACGGCACCAAGCATTCCAACATGGCCTACGCCGACCTCAAGGCGATCATCGACGCCGAACTGGCCAAGGAATGACGGCACCGCTGCAAGGGATCCGCGTCATCGAACTGGCGCGGATTCTCGCCGGGCCATGGGCCGGGCAGACGCTGGCCGACCTCGGGGCCGAAGTCATCAAGGTCGAGGCGCCCGAGGGCGACGACACCCGGCGCTGGGGGCCTCCGTTTCTCGAGGTGGAGGGGGAACGCTCTGCC
>JBKBRG010000576.1:0-1837 GCA_046292325.1 Tabrizicola sp. | reverse complement strand
TCCGTGTCGCCGTGCTCAATGGCTTCACCGCACTCGGCACACCCCTCACAGAGCTCGCGGGATAAGTCTGTCCGGGGAAAGGGGAGGTCCGGTCAACAGACGATTTGTGCAACAGAGCCGTTCTCCATCCCAACCGAAGTGGCGATGGCGGGAAGCGGGTCTTCGGTCATCACCAGCAGGTAGGAGGCGCGCTGCATCCGGATCCGGCGCACGGCCTGGGCCAAGGTTTCTCCGGTCATGGCGCGGAAAACGCGGTGCCAGTGGAATCGGCTCATCGCGGCCACGTCTGACAGGGCATCCAGCGACAGGTCCCCGGCGAGGTTGTCGTGGATGTGGTCGAAGACCCGCAGAAGCCGCTTTTCGTTCGCGTTCGTCATGTCGTCGTTCCTGTCGCAAGGGTAGCCTTGCACGTCCCCGCCGCATAAATCTTGCCGAGTTGCATCAGACTTTCCCCGCGGGCATATAAGGACGGTCCCGAAAAGGAAGCGCCATGCAGTATCTCGACTTCGAAAAGCCGCTCGCCGACATCGAAGGCAAGGCCGAGGAGCTTCGCGCGCTGGCGCGGACCAATCCGGGCATGGATGTCTCGAAAGAGGCCGAGGCGCTGGACCGCAAGGCCGACCAGGCGCTGCGCGATCTCTACAAGACCCTGACACCCTGGCAGAAATGCCAGGTGGCCCGGCATCCCGAACGGCCGCACTGCCTCGACTATGTCGAGGGGCTGTTCACCGAATTCACCTCGCTGGCCGGTGACCGGGCCTTCGCCGACGACCATGCGGTGATCGGCGGGCTGGCGCGGTTCAACGACCAGCCGGTGATGGTGATCGGCCACGAGAAGGGCAACGACACCAAATCGCGCATCCAGCGCAACTTCGGGATGGCCCGGCCCGAGGGCTATCGCAAGGCGATCCGGCTGATGGACCTTGCCGACCGTTTCCGCATCCCGGTCATCACCCTGATCGACACCGCCGGTGCCTATCCCGGCAAGGGCGCGGAAGAGCGCGGCCAGGCCGAGGCCATCGCGCGATCGACCGAGAAGTGCCTGTCGATCGGCGTGCCCCTGGTCAGCGTGGTGATCGGCGAAGGCGGGTCCGGCGGGGCGGTGGCCTTTGCCACGGCGAACCGGGTGGCGATGCTGGAACATTCGATCTATTCGGTCATCAGCCCGGAAGGCTGCGCCTCGATCCTGTGGAAGGATGCCGAGAAGATGCGCGAGGCGGCCGAGGCGCTGCGGCTGACGGCGCAGGACCTGCAGAAGCTGGGAATCATCGACCGGATCGTGAAGGAGCCCCTGGGCGGGGCACAGCGCGCCCCCAGGGAGGCGATCGACGCGGTCGGCAAGGCGATCGAGGCGATGCTGGGCGAATTGTCGGGCAAGAAGCCCGAGGCTCTGATCAAGGACCGGCGGCAGAAGTTCCTGGACATGGGCAAGAAGGGGCTTGCGGCTTGAACCCGTGGATCATCGTGGCCATTGCCGGGGTGATGGAGGCGGGCTGGGCGCTGGGGCTGAAGTATTCCGATGGCTTCACGCGGCTGTGGCCTTCGGTCGTGACCATCGTGCTGGCCTTGGGGTCGTTCTACCTGCTGTCGGTGGCGATGAAGTCGCTGCCGGTGGGCACGGCCTATGCGGTCTGGGTGGGAATCGGGGCGATCGGAACCGCCATCGCGGCGGTCTTCCTGTTCCAGGAGCCGGTGAACCTGGCTCGGGTCACGGGCATCCTCCTGATCCTCGCCGGGATCGTGGCGCTGAAGTTCGCATGATCCGGGCGCTGATCCTGGCCCTGGCCCTGGCGGGGCCGACCGCAGCCGGCACGCTGGAGGGGCGGCTCGTCACCTT
>JBKBRG010000575.1:0-1837 GCA_046292325.1 Tabrizicola sp. | reverse complement strand
CCCCCCCCCGGGCCTGCCAACGGGAACCCGGCCATGAAGATCGTCCTCGTCTCTGCCGTCGCCCTGATCGACCCCGATGGCCGCGTGCTCCTCGCCCAGCGGCCGCAGGGCAAGTCGCTGGCGGGGCTGTGGGAGTTTCCCGGCGGCAAGGTGGAACCCGGCGAGACGCCGGAGACCGCGCTGATCCGCGAGCTGAAGGAAGAGCTGGACATCGACACCTGGGCCTCCTGCCTTGCGCCGCTGACCTTTGCCAGCCACAGCTACGACGATTTTCATCTGCTGATGCCGCTCTTTGCCTGCCGCCGCTGGCAGGGCACCGTTCGGGCGACCGAAGGGCAGCGGCTGGCCTGGGTCAGGCCGAACCAGTTGCGCGACTATCCCATGCCGCCCGCCGACCTGCCGCTGATCCCGATCCTGCGCGACTGGCTCTGACCCGCCGCTCGACGCGCCCCGCGCAGGAAAACGCCGGACCCGAAGGCCCGGCGTCATCCTTTCCAGATCTCTAACGCCCGCAACCAGGTTCCTGACGGGAAAGGGTTTCCGGCGTTCGTCCACGGTGGACGGGCGGATCAGTCCAGCTTGCGCTGGACTTCCTCGCGCTCGAAGATCTCGATCACGTCGCCCTGGCGGATGTCCTCGTAGTTCTCGAAGGCCATGCCGCATTCCTGCCCCGAGATGACTTCCTTCACCTCGTCCTTGAAGCGTTTCAGCGTCTTCAGCGTGCCCTCGTGGATCACCACGTTGTCGCGCAGCAGGCGCACGCCGGCCGACCGACGCGCCACGCCTTCGGTGACCAGACAGCCCGCGACCTTGCCCACGCCCGAGACCTTGAAGACCTCCAGGATCTTCGCATAGCCGATGAAATGTTCGCGCACCTCGGCCTTCAGAAGGCCGGAGGCCGCTGCCTTGATGTCGTCCACCAGGTCGTAGATGATCGAGTAATAGCGGATCTCGACCCCCTTCTGCGTGGCAGAGGCCCGGGCCGTGGCATTGGCCCGGACGTTGAAGCCGATGATCGACGCCTTCGACGCCTCGGCCAGCGCCACGTCGGTGTCGGTGATGGCGCCGACGCCCGAGTGCAGCACGCGGACGCGCACCTCCTCGTTGCCGATCTTCTCCATCGCCTGGACGATGGCTTCGGCCGAACCCTGGACATCGGCCTTGATGAGGACCGGCAGTTCCGCGACCGACTGGTCGGCCTTGGCCTTGGCCATCAGCTGTTCCAGCGTGGTCGCGGCGCCCGCCGCGGCGCGCTTGTCCTTGGCGGTCTTGATCCGGTAGTCCGCGATCTCGCGCGCCTGGGCTTCGGTTTCCACCACGTTCAGGGTATCGCCCGCCGAAGGCGTGCCGCTGAGACCCAGCACCTCGACCGGGACCGAGGGTCCGGCTTCCGGGATGGTCTCGCCCTTGTCGTTGATCAGCGCGCGGACCTTGCCCCACTGCTCGCCCACGACGAAGATGTCGCCCTTGCGCAGGGTGCCGTTCTGCACCAGCACGGTCGCCACCGGACCCCGGCCCACGTCAAGCTTGGCCTCGATCACCGCACCCGAGGCCGCCCGGTTCGGGTTGGCCTTCAGTTCCAGCACCTCGGCCTGCAACGCGATGGCCTCCAGCAGGTCGTCAAGGCCCTGACCGGTCTTGGCCGAGACCTCCACGTCCTGCACGTCGCCCGACAGCGCCTCGACCACCACCTCGTGCTGCAACAGGTCGGTGCGGACCTTCTGCGGGTTCGCCTCGTGCTTGTCGATCTTGTTGATCGCCACGATCATCGGCACCTTGGCGGCCTTGGCGTGGTTGATCGCCTCGACCGTCTGCGGCATCACGGCGTCATCGGCCG
>JBKBRG010000574.1:0-1849 GCA_046292325.1 Tabrizicola sp. | reverse complement strand
GTCAGAATGGACGCCCCCCTTCCGCCGGGGTTCCCCGTCCCGGGATCGCGCGGCCAGCCTGCCCGTCAGGCGGCGCGCGTAACCCCGATCCGGTGCAGGATCCCGGCCAGCGCTCCCCCGGCCAGAGGGGCCAGGATGAAGACCCAGAGGTCGGCCATCGCCTTGCCGCCGACGAACAGCGCCGGGCCGAAGGATCGCGCCGGGTTCGCCGAGACCCCGGTCACGTTTATGCCGACCGGATGGATCGCCGCCAGCGTCAGGCCGATGGCCAGGCCCGCCAGCTCTGCCGGCGCACCCGTCTGCGTGGCACCGAGGATCACGGTGACGAAGAGGAAGGTCATCACCGCCTCGAGGATCAGCGCCGAGGCCAGGCTGTATTCGCCAAGATAGCCCGTGCCATAGCCGTTCTGCCCCAGGCCGTCGACCGCAAGGTCATAGCCCGCCTTGCCCGAGGCGATCGCATAAAGGATCGCCGCCCCGACAACCGCACCGACCAGCTGCGCCACGACATAGCTGGCCAGTGCCCCCGCGCTCATCCGCCCCGCGAGAAAGGCACCGAGGCTGACCGCCGGGTTCAGATGCGCGCCCGAGATCGGTCCGATCCCGTAGGCCGCCGCCACGATGGCCAGTCCGAAGGCCAGGGCGATCCCGGTCTTCCCGATCTCGGGGCCCATCAGCACCGCGGCCCCGCAGCCGAACAGCACCAGGATTGCCGTGCCGATCACTTCGGCAACAAAGGTCCTGGACATCACGCACCCCCTCCAGACTTGCACCCGCTGCATGGGCGGCGGGCGCCGAAGCGGGCCTCGTCCGCGTTGCCTTGGGCCGGAATCCGGCATATCTGGAAAGGAACCATGCGGTCAGGGGGAATATTCCGTGCGCGACCTCAAGCTTCCCGAAGAGCGTCACCCCGAAAAGGCGCATCGGCCCGACAATGCACAACCGAAGAAGCCCGCCTGGATCCGCGTGAAGGCCCCGACCTCGGAGGGCTACCGGCAGACCCGCGACATCCTGCGCGACAAGAAGCTGGTCACCGTCTGCGAGGAGGCAGGCTGCCCGAATGTCGGCGAATGCTGGTCCCAGGGCCACGCCACCATGATGATCATGGGCGAGATCTGCACCCGCGGCTGCACCTTCTGCAACGTGGCGACCGGCAAGCCGCAGACGCTTGACGTCTTCGAACCCGGCCGGGTGGCCCATGCCGTGGCGGAACTGGGGCTGAAGCATGTCGTCGTCACCAGTGTGGACCGTGACGATCTCGAGGACGGCGGGGCGGAACATTTCGCCCAGACCATCCGCGCGATCCGCCATCGCTCGCCCGGGACGACGATCGAGGTGCTGACGCCCGACTTCCTGAAATGCCCGCCCTCGGCACTGGAGAAGGTGGTCGAGGCGCGGCCCGACGTGTTCAACCACAACCTCGAAACCGTGCCCGGCCTCTATCACGAGGTCCGCCCCGGCGCGCGCTATTTCCATTCGCTGCGGCTTCTGCAACGGGTGAAGGAACTGGACCCGATGATGTTCACCAAATCCGGCATCATGGTCGGTCTGGGCGAGACGCGACAAGCCGTGTTGCAGGTGATGGACGACATGCGCTCGGCCGATGTCGATTTCCTGACCATCGGCCAGTATCTGCAACCGACGCCCAAGCACCACCGTGTCGACCGCTTCGTGACGCCCGAGGAGTTCAAGGCCTACGAGACGGCGGCGTGGGGCAAGGGGTTCCTGATGGTCTCTGCCACGCCCTTGACCCGATCCAGCTATCACGCGGGCGACGATTTCGCCCGGATGCGCGCGGCGCGGCAGGCGGGGCGGGGCTGAAAACCAAAGGGCCGCCCGAAGGCGGCCC
>JBKBRG010000573.1:0-1860 GCA_046292325.1 Tabrizicola sp. | reverse complement strand
CGCGCCGGACATGGCCGTCCCGCGCATGAACAACCTCTCGTTCTGGCTTTACGTCGCCGGGACCTCGCTGGGCGTGGCCTCGATGCTCTCGCCGGGCGGCGGCGGCGACCTCGGGCCCGGTTCGGGCGTGGGCTGGGTGCTCTACCCGCCGCTGACGACAACGGCCGAAGGCGGCTATGCGATGGACCTGGCGATCTTCGCCGTCCACCTGTCGGGGGCCTCGTCCATCCTGGGCGCGATCAACATGATCACCACCTTCCTGAACATGCGCGCGCCGGGCATGACGCTGCACAAGGTGCCGCTCTTCGGCTGGTCGATCTTCGTGACCTCGTGGCTGATCCTGCTGTCGCTGCCCGTGCTGGCCGGCGCCATCACCATGCTGCTCACGGACCGCAACTTCGGCACCACCTTCTTCACGCCCTCGGGCGGCGGTGACCCGGTCCTCTACCAGCACATCCTGTGGTTCTTCGGCCACCCGGAAGTCTACATCATCATCATTCCCGCCTTCGGGATCATCTCCCAGGTCATCTCGACCTTCGCGCGCAAGCCCATCTTCGGCTACCTGCCGATGGTCTACGCGATGGTGGCGATCGGCGTTCTCGGCTTCGTCGTCTGGGCGCACCACATGTATACCGCCGGGATGAGCCTGACCCAGCAGTCCTACTTCATGCTGGCCACCATGGTCATCGCGGTGCCGACGGGGGTGAAGATCTTCTCCTGGATCGCGACGATCTGGGGCGGGTCGGTGGAGTTCAGGACCCCGATGCTCTGGGCCTTCGGCTTCCTCTTCCTGTTCACCGTCGGCGGCGTCACGGGCATCGTCCTGTCCCAGGCCCCGGTGGACCGCGCCTATCACGACACCTACTATGTCGTCGCGCACTTCCACTATGTGATGTCGCTGGGCGCGGTGTTCGGCATCTTCGCCGGCATCTACTACTGGATCGGCAAGATGTCGGGCCGGCAGTATCCGGAATGGGCGGGCAAGCTGCACTTCTGGATGATGTTCGTCGGCTCGAACCTGACCTTCTTCCCCCAGCACTTCCTGGGCCGTCAGGGCATGCCGCGCCGCTACATCGACTATCCCGAGGCCTTCGGCTACTGGAACTGGTTCTCCTCGGTCGGTGCCTTCATCTCCTTCGCGTCCTTCGTGTTCTTCATCGGGGTCGTCTTCTACACGCTGCGCTTCGGCCAGCGCGTGACCGAGAAGAACTACTGGAACGAATATGCCGACACCCTGGAATGGACCCTGCCTTCGCCGCCGCCCGAACACACGTTCGAGCAGCTGCCCAAGCAGTCCGACTGGGACAAGAGCCACGCGCATTAAGCGCCTGACCTGACAGCGGGGCCCCGGGCTGCGACGGCACCCGGGGCCCTTTCCGTTCCTGAAAGGGACTGCCGATGCGGATCGTCGTCTTTCTGGTGGTGCTGGGGCTTGTGGCTCTTCTCGGCTATGTGGGCATCACCGGATACTTCCTCGCCCATGCTGCTGCGGGCCTGCTGAAGGTCGGACCCGTCGCTGCCGTCCTGGCCACGGCCGAACCGCCCATCGATCCCGTGGCACTGGGATACCGTGGCGATCCGATGCAGGCGCTGTCCCTGCCCTTCCGCACCGTCGACCTCGAGACGCCGCTCGGGACCGCCGAGGCCTGGCTTGTCCCCGCCACCGGTCCCGAGAAGGGCCGTGCGATCTATGTCCACGGCATCGCCGGTGCGCGCGAGGACGGCTATCGCATCCTCTCGCTTCTGCACGAGGCGGGCTGGTCGGTGCTTCTGATGACCTACCGCAACGACACCGACGCCCCGGCCGCGCCCGACGGCAGCTACGGCTTCGGTCTCAGCGAATGGCCCGACCTTCAGTCC
>JBKBRG010000572.1:0-1862 GCA_046292325.1 Tabrizicola sp. | reverse complement strand
TCAGAGAGGCGTTGGTCTGCTGCCAGGCATAGGCGCGGCCATCGGGAAAGACCGCGACGACGCGGTCCACGCCGGGGTGGATCTCGGGTTCGGACAGGAAGGCCAGCGCCTCGCCGGTCTCGAGCGCCCGGCCGATGGCGGCGGCGTCGAAACAGGGGAAGTTCGACGGCGCGACCAAAGGCTCGGCGCCCTCGTAGATCCGGTAGGTCTCGCTCAGCATCGCCAGCGTCAGCGGCGTGGTGAAACAGGCGCGGAACTTGATCGGCGAGGAGGCCGCGTCGATCCCCTGGATCCCGTTCACCACGATCGCCTCGGGCGGGCCGCCGGTCACGGGAACCAGCCGGATCTCGGCGCCGGGCTGAAAGGTCACGGGCTCGTAATAGGCGCGTTCCGCGGTATACCACAGGAACCCGCCCGCGACGGCGGCAACGATCACGATGGCCCCCACGATGAGCTTGCCGGCATTCACTGATCCGCCCCCGCCTCGGTCTGCCGGAAGGCATCGGCGCATTTCTTCGCCAGCGCGCGCACCCGGCCGATATAGGCCTGCCGCTCGGTGACGCTGATCACGCCGCGCGCGTCAAGCAGGTTGAACAGGTGGCTCGCCTTGATCGTCTGGTCATAGGCGGGATGGGCCATGACGATCCGCTTGCCCGATTTCGGGTCATCGGCCGGGAATGCGAGCAGTCGTTCGCATTCCGCCTCCGCATCCTCGAAATGCCGGAACAGCATCTCGGTGGTGGCGCCGTCGAAGTTGTGGCGGCTGTATTCCTCTTCGGTCTGGCGGAAGACGTCGCCATAGGTCAGCGCGATCGGGGCATCGGGATCGTTGAAGGGCATGTCCATGACATGGTCGATGCCCATCACATACATCGCCAGCCGTTCCAGCCCGTAGGTCAGCTCGCCCGAGACCGGCCGGCAGTCATGCCCGCCGACCTGCTGGAAATAGGTGAACTGGCTGACCTCCATCCCGTCGCACCAGACCTCCCAGCCCAGCCCCCAGGCACCCAGCGTCGGGCTTTCCCAGTCATCCTCGACAAAGCGGATGTCATGCAGGGCAAGGTCGATGCCGATGGCGGCGAGGCTGCCGAGGTAAAGGTCCTGAAGATTGGCCGGGCTCGGCTTGATGATGACCTGATACTGGTAGTAATGCTGCAAGCGGTTCGGGTTCTCGCCATAGCGGCCGTCGGTCGGGCGGCGCGAGGGCTGGACATAGGCGGCGGCCCAGGGCTTCGTCCCAAGGCTTCGCAGCGTGGTGGCCGGGTGGAAGGTGCCCGCGCCGACCTCCATGTCATAGGGTTGCAGCACGGCGCAGCCCTGGGCGGCCCAGTAGGTCTGGAGCCGCAGGATGATCTCCTGGAAACTTCTGGGCGTGGTCGAGGTGGCGTCGGACATCGGTGGCCCCGGGACAGCGGCGAAACTCGCGCCTTCCCTATCCGGCAGGCACGAAAGGGTCAATTCCGGAAAGACCGGCGCAATCGTGACCCGATCCGCGCCTGTTCGCCCTTGCCGCGGCGCGCGCCATGGCTAATGTCTGGCCGATGTGCCACCGGCTTCGGAAACCGTTCATGTTCAGACCTTTCGCGCTTGTTGCCCTTCTCCTTGCCGCGCTGGGCCTTGCCCCCGCCCGCCAAGCCGCCGCGCAGGAGGGCCGGGTCTGGGTCCAGGTCGAGGCGCATCCCGACCTTGCCACCGCGCTCGACCGCGCCCGCGCCTATGCGGCCGAATTCCCCGAAACCGCCGGCTTCGCGCTGGGATCGGGCTGGTATGGCATCGCGCTCGGCCCCTACCGCGAGGACGAGGCGCCGGTGCGACTGGGCCTGCTGAAACGCGACAGCCGCATCCCGTCCGACAGCTTCGTT
>JBKBRG010000571.1:0-1867 GCA_046292325.1 Tabrizicola sp. | reverse complement strand
GGTGGGCGCCAGATACCTGGACCAGGATCCAGGCAGAGCCAGCCCCCGTTCGCTTGCTTATCGGCCACTGGAAAATTGGCCCCGCACGCGAGGAGCAGAACCCGCCATCCCTGAAGATAGGGTCCGCGCGGCGGGGCTGCAAGCCGCGGCGGGGCCGGGACCATTCGGGGAAGGGTCCCGCTCTGTGCGGCGGCTGGACAGATGTTCACCTTTGGTTCATGATCGGCCCATGGACATGCCGGCTGCCAGTCCCGAGATCCTGCCCGCCCAGCCGGGCCAGCGCCTGCAGCGCGGCGTCTGCCGGGGGTTGCGCGCGCTGGATTTCGTCTGCGTCGAGGAGTTGATCCCGACCCCGGGCCTGCGCGTCGATGTGATGGCCCTGGGGCCGAAGGGCGAGGTCTGGGTGGTGGAATGCAAGTCGGGCCGGGCCGATTTCCGCGCCGACCGCAAATGGCAGGGCTATCTCGACTGGTGCGACCGGTTCTTCTGGGCGGTGGACGCGGATTTCCCGGTGGATCTGCTGCCCGAGGGCACCGGCCTGATCCTGGCCGATGCCTATGACGCCGAGGTGGTGCGGATGGCCCCCGAGACGCCCCTGTCAGGCGCGCGGCGCAGGCTGGTGCTGCGCACCTTCGCGCGCGCCGCGGCGGGACGGCTGCAAGCGATCCGCGACCCGGGCGCAGGGGTCCGACCGGGGGTCTGAGCGGGGCCGGATCTCTTCGAAGGGATCTGCAAGGTCCTTCGAGGGAATCCGGCGCTATTGCGCAGCGTCTGCCACGGCACTGCCGGGGTCGTCATCCTTGACCGGGATCAGCCGGGGCGCATCCTTCGCGCCCGCCGTGCCGCGCCCCGAAAGCGAGGGGTTTTCCATGAAGAACTGGTGGCAGCTGAACAGCCTTGCCCCCTCGCCCCCCAGGTCGCGGGAATAGGTGCCGTCCGGCGCCAGGACCCAGCTTTGCGCCTCGTCCTGCAGGTTGGCGGCCATGATCTGCGACAGGATCTGGCTTTTCACCGTGGGGTTCAGCGCCTCGACCAGGGTTTCCACCCGGCGGGTGAGGTTGCGGCCCATCCAGTCGGCAGAAGAGAAGAACACCCGCGCCTTCCTGGCCGGCAAGCCGTGGCCATTGCCGAAGCAGACGATCCGGGAATGTTCCAGGAAGCGGCCGACGATCGACTTGACGCGGATGTTTTCCGACAGCCCCTTGATCCCCGGCCGAAGCCCGCAGATGCCGCGGATGACCAGGCTGATCCTCACGCCCGCCTGGCTGGCGGCATAGAGCGCGTCGATCACGTCGGGTTCGATCAGGCTGTTCATCTTGGCCCAGATCTCGGCCGGGCGGCCGGCGCGGGCATGGTCGGCCTCGGCCGCGATCAGCTCGAGGAGCCGCGGCTTCAGCGTGATGGGCGAGATGGCCAGATTTTCCAGCCCCTGCGGCTGCACATAGCCCGAGAGGTAGTTGAACACCTTCGTCGCGTCGCGGCCAAGCGCGGGGTCGCAGGTGAAGAACGACAGGTCGGTGTAGATCCGAGCGGTGATCGGGTGGTAGTTGCCGGTGCCGTAATGGGTATAGGTGACGAGGTGGTCGCCCTCGCGCCGGACCACGGTGCTGATCTTGGCGTGGGTCTTGTAGTTGACGAAGCCATAGACGACATGGGCGCCCGCGCGTTCCAGACGGCGGGACTGGCGGATGTTCGCGGCCTCGTCGAAGCGTGCCTTCAGCTCGACGAGCGCCGTCACCGACTTGCCGGCCTCGGCCGCCTCGCAGAGCGCCGAGACGATCGGGCTGTCCCAGGAGGTGCGGTAGAGCGTCTGCTTGATCGCCAGCACGTTCGGGTCGGTGGCCGCCTGTTGCAGGAAGCGGATCAC
>JBKBRG010000570.1:0-1869 GCA_046292325.1 Tabrizicola sp. | reverse complement strand
TGCGGATCCGGCCATCGGCGGAAAGCGCGACCTCGCCCTCCCCCACGGGTCGCCCGACCGAGTCGAGCATCGCGTCGGGAGCCTCGGAGATCACGAGGAAGGTGCTGCGCGAGGCCTCGGTCAGGCCGTAGTGCTGGACGATGCGGGCATTGGGGAACATAGCGCGGACCTGGCGCTTTTCCGCGGCCGTCATGGCCTGCGAGCCGATCTCCAGCCAGCGCAGCGCCTTGCCGGCCTCGCCGATGAGGGAGGGGTCCGACAGGAGGATGCGCAAGAGCGTGGGCACCGCGGACAGGGCGTTGACCTCGCCCGAGGCCAGCATCCGCGCCAGTTCCAGCGGATCGAAGCCGCGCGGCGGCATGTAGGCCAGCCCGCCAACGGCGCCGACCGCGCGGAACCGGGCCATGCCGAAGCTGAAGGTGGCCGGCACACCGACGTATTCGCGCACCTCGTCGGTCATCCGCATCACCTCGATGATGCGCTCGGTGGTGTATCCGAGATTGCGGTAGGTCAGCAGGATGCCCTTCGGCAGCCCCTCGGTGCCCGAGGTGTAGGTGACCTGCGCCGGACGGTCGTCGAGGATCACCGGATGATGCGTGGCAAGCCAGCCTGCGCCCTCGCCGGGATCGATGCAGCGGTCGATCTTCAATCCCGGCAGCCGTGCCGCCTGATCGGCATCCGAGACCAGCACCACCGGCCTGCGATCGGCATAGAGCGAGAAGAGCTGTCGGACGAAGGCGATCGAGTTGCGCCGGACCACGGCGGTGGCTTCAATCGGCCCGGGTTTCATGTCTCGACCTGAAGGGGACTGAAGGAGACCGGGCGTCTCCTGCGTGGTGCCAGCTGGCATTGTTGACAAGACCTTGTTCGGAAACCGGTGAGCTCCAGCAATGTCCCACCGCGAAAAACATTCGCTTTGCGAAGGGCTTGTATGGCTAGGGTCGAATGCGTGGGCCTGTCAATGAGTCTCTCAGGGCTCGCGAAGGCGTGATCTAGAACATCTGCAACAGGCGCTTGAGGTAATCCAGTTCCTCGATCGGCCGGGCCAGTTCGCCCGACCGGCGGCGGATCTCGTCCAGCAGTTCCTGGGCGCGCTGGTCGGGGTCGTTCTGCACCATGTTCTCGTCCGAGCCGATGCGGGCGGTTTCGCCCTGCCGGCGGCCCAGCGGATCGGTGCCGTTCGGATCGGCCGAACCGAATTCGCGGTCGCCGCCCTGGGCGTCGCGGTTCTGGCGCTGTTCCTCGGCCAGAGCCTGGCCGAACTGCTGCATCCCGTCGCGCAGCGCCTCCATCGCCTCGGCCTGGCGGTCGAGCGCGCCGTCGAGATCGCCCTCGCGCAGCGCGTCCTCGGCCTGTTCCATGGCGCGGCCGGCGCGGTCGAGGCTGCGGCGGCCCTCCTCGCCCTGTTCGGTGCCGTCGCCGGGCAACTGGCCCTGTTGCAGCTGGTTCAGCCGCTGGCGCAGTTCGCGCTGGCGCTCGGTCAGGCTGCGGTCGTCGGTGGCGCCGCCCTGGCCGCCCTGCTGGTCCTGCCCCTCCTGGCCCTGGCCCTGCTCCTGACCCGGTTGCTGCCCCTGGCCCTGCTGGTCCTGGCCCTGCTGGTCCTGGTTGCGCGGCACGCCTTGCAGGTCCCGGAAGGCATCGTCCGACAGATCCTGCTGGTCGCGCAGCGTCTGGCCGAGATCGTTCATCGGGCCGTTCTGCCCCTGGCCCTGCCCCTGCTGGCCCTGCACCACCTGCATGTTCTGCATCAGCTGGCGCAGCTGTTCCATCAGCTCGGCCGCCTCGGCGGTGCGGCCCTGCTCCATCAGTTCCTGCAGCTTGTCGAGCATCTCTTGCAGCTGGTCGCCCGACATCATCTGGCCCTGCATC
>JBKBRG010000569.1:0-1879 GCA_046292325.1 Tabrizicola sp. | reverse complement strand
GGTTCACGAAGAAGTCGATCTTGTCGCCGCCGACGTTCGGATCGGCATAGAGGCCGGGGAAGAAGGCGAACCAGTTCATCGCCATGGCGACCTGGCCCGACTTGAAGGCGTCGAGCGACTGTTCCATGTAGGCGTTGTCATAGCCCGGAGGCGTCGCGGTCTTGTAAAGCTCCTTGTAGAATTCAAGGGCTTCCACGGCCTCGGGGCTGTTCACCGCGCCTTCCATGTCATACTTGCCGGGGGTGTTCTCATACTTGAAGCCCCAGGCATAAAGCGCCCCCGTGGCACCCATCGTGATGCCTTCCGACCCGCGCTCGGTAAAGATCGAGGCGCCATAGACCGTCTTGCCGTCGATCTCGCGGCCCTGGAAGAACTGGGCGATCTCCAGCAGTTCCTTCTGGGTCTTGGGCTCGGCCAGGTCGCGGCCATGCTTTTCCTTGAACTCGGCCTGGATCTCGGGGCGGGCGAACCAGTCCTTGCGGTAGAACCAGCCGTTCGCATCGCCCATGGCGGGCAGCGCGTAATAGTTCGGCGTGCCCTTGGGCCAGGTCGAATAGGCATAGACGGTCGCCGGCGCGAAATCGTCCATGCTGATGCCTTCCTTGTCGAAGAAGTCGTTCAGCTTGACATACCAGCCGTTCTCGGCCGCGCCGCCGATCCACTGGCTGTCGCCGATCAGCAGGTCGCAGAGCTGCCCGCCCGAGTTCAGCTCGTTCAGGATGCGGTCGGCGAAGTTGGGCCAGGGCACGAACTCGAACTTCATCTTGATGCCGGACTGCGCCTCGAAGTCCTTCGACAGTTCGACCAGCGCGTTTGCCGGGTCCCAGGCGGCCCAGCAGAGGGTGAGTTCGTTGGCCTGAGCATTGGCCTGGGTCGCCCAGACCAGCGCGATGGCCGCCGAGGCGGCAAGTGTCGTGCGCTTCATGTGATCCTCCCGGTGGTTGGTTGGGCCCGTGCGAATGCCGGGCCTTCTTCGGATTACCGGGACGATAGGCAAAAGCGGGCGGGCCTGTAAAGCATTTTTGAGGTGCGTACCTCAGAAACGGTCCGCGCGCTTGGCCAAAGCGATTTGAGGCGGAGTCAGGCAACCCGGCCGATCGTCGCGGGGGCGGCCGGGGCGGGCAGGTCGGGCAGGTTCTCGCGCAGGACGATCTCGATTCGAATCTGTTCCTGGCTTTCGTCGAGCGGCTGGTTGTCGGCCTTCGCGCGCAGCACCCGCAGGGTCGATCGGGCGAGGTGGCCGAGGTTCTGGGTGATGACGGCGGTGATCTCTCCGGTCAGCAGGGCCTGGCGGGCATGCGGGGTCAATTCATGGCAGACCACGGTCAGCTTGCCGGAAAGTCCCATCTCGCCAAGGACTTGTGTCAGCGTCCGGTTGCCCCCGCCCATCGCGTAGATGCCCCGCACCCGGGGCGCATTGGCCAGCATCTCGGTCACGACCTGACGCAGGGTCGCGGGCGAGCCATGCGTTTCCAGCGATTGCAGGACCTCGAGCCCCGGAAAGTCGCGCAGCATCACCTCGTCGAAGCCGCGGCGGCGTTCGATCATGTCGCGCGCCAGAAGCGACTGCCCCAGCACCATGACCTGTCCCGGCCCCCCGCCGAGGAAGCGGCCAAGCAGCACCCCGGCCGTCCGGCCCGCGGCGCGGTTGTCGATGCCGACGAAGTGGTCGGCGTTGGGCAGGTCCGAGACCAGCGCGACCACGGGCAAGCCGCGAGCCTGCAGCGCGCGGACCGCATCGCGCAGCACCGGCGTCTCTGGCGCCATCAGCGCGACCCCGGCCTGGTCGCGGCTGGACAGATTGCCCAGAAGTGCCGCCAGCGCGTGCGGGTCCTCGGCCGGAAAGCGGATCAGGCGCAGTTCGGTGCGGCTGGGGGCG
>JBKBRG010000568.1:0-1882 GCA_046292325.1 Tabrizicola sp. | reverse complement strand
ATCCGGTCGGCGGCCCTGGCCTCGGCGGCCTGGGTCTCGACGCTGGCATGGGCCTGGCCGTTCTGCGAATGGATCGGCACGTCGCCCACGTCGATCTCCACCAGGTCGTGGATCAGAAGCATGCGGATCACCCGTTCGATGTTCACGCCCGGCCCGGCCTGGTCGGCCAGCACCAGCGCGTAAAGCGCCAGGTGCCAGGAATGTTCGCCCGAATTCTCCGGCCGCGAGCCATCGACCAGCGTCGTCGCGCGCAGGACCGATTTCAGGCGGTCGGCCTCGTTGAGAAAGGCGAACTGGCGTTCCAGCCGGTCGCTCAATGGCCCATGCCGCCGAAATCGACCGGTGCCTCGGGGGCCTCCGCGATCTCGCCGCGCTTGGCGGCCAGCGCCTTTTCCAGGAACTCGCGGCCGCGGCGTTCGGCCAGCCGCACGCGGATCGAGGTCATGTAGGCCTCCTGGAAGGTGGGCGAGGCGGCCATCAGAACCTTCGCCACCTTTTCGTAAAAGCGGTCGTCGCCAAGCTCTGCCTCGGCGGCCAGAACGTCGTCGGCCAGCTGGTCGGCCATTTCCTGCAAGGTGGCCATCAGCGCGAGGCCTCCGTCATCCTCCGGCGGACATAGTCGGAGACCGTCTGGATCATCGGCTTCATGTGCGCCTCTTCGTCCTTGAAGAAGTGGTCCGCGCCCTCGATCTCGGCATGGGTGATGGTGATGCCCTTCTGCTCGTGCAGCTTGGCCACCAGCGACTTGGTGTCCTTCGGGGGCGCCACCTTGTCGGCCGTGCCGTTGATGATGAGCCCCGACGAAGGGCAGGGGGCGAGGAAGGAGAAATCGTAAAGGTTCGCCGGCGGCGCGACCGAGACGAAGCCGGTGATCTCGGGCCGGCGCATCAGAAGCTGCATCCCGATCCAGGCACCGAAGGAGAACCCGGCCACCCAGCACTGCTTGGAGTTCTGGTTCATGGACTGAAGGTAATCGAGCGCGGCGGCCGCATCCGACAGCTCGCCGATGCCCTGGTCATACTCGCCCTGGCTGCGACCCACGCCGCGGAAGTTGAAGCGCAGCACCGTGAAGCCCAGGTTGTAGAAGGCATAGTGCAGGTTGTAGACGACCTTGTTGTTCATCGTCCCGCCATAGGCCGGATGCGGATGCAGCACGATGGCGATCGGCGCGTCGCGGTCCTTCTGGGGATGGTAGCGGCCTTCCAGGCGTCCGTCGGGGCCGGCAAAGATCACTTCGGGCATTGCACTCTTCTCATGCAGGAGCGCGCGATTTCTTGACGCTTTCGCTCGGCTAAACTAGAACCGTTCTAAAGCCGACCCCGGTCGCATGGTCCGGGGCCCGGCTTTTCGGGGCTTGATTGAGGTAATGCGCGTCAGGCGCGGCGTCAATGCGGTTGCGGTTCCCCGGCGCGGAACGGGAGTCACGGGATGAAGCTTTCGACCAAGGGCCGATATGCAATGGTGGCGCTGGCCGACCTGGCGCTGGCCAAGGGCGACGACCTGGTCTCGCTTGCGGCGATTTCCAAGCGTCAGGACATCAGCCTGCCTTACCTCGAGCAGCTTTTCGTCAAGCTGCGCCGCGCCGGCCTGGTCGAGGCGGTGCGGGGACCCGGCGGCGGCTACAAGTTGGCGCGCAGCCCGAACGAGATCCGCATTTCCGAGGTGATGCAGGCGGTGGAGGAAACCGTCGATGCCATGCACACCGGCGCCGGGGCCAGCGGGGCCCTGTCCGGGACCCGGGCCCAGTCGCTGACCAACCGCCTCTGGGAAAGCCTGTCGGCCAATGTCTATGTCTTCCTGCACCAGGTCCGGCTTTCGGATGTGGTGCAGAACGATCTGACGCCCTGTCCCGCCGTCCCCTCGCTGTTCCGCGTGGTGGACG
>JBKBRG010000567.1:0-1883 GCA_046292325.1 Tabrizicola sp. | reverse complement strand
GTCCACGGCATCGCCGGTGCGCGCGAGGACGGCTATCGCATCCTCTCCCTTCTGCACGAGGCGGGCTGGTCGGTGCTTCTGATGACCTACCGCAACGACACCGACGCCCCGGCCGCGCCCGACGGCAGCTACGGCTTCGGTCTCAGCGAATGGCCCGACCTTCAGTCCGCGGTCGCCCACATGGCCCCCGATGAGACCTCGCCCGGCCTCCTGGTCGTGGCCGATTCCATGGGCGGCGCGATCCTCGGGCAGTTCCTGGCGCAAAGCCCGCTTGCCGGACGGGTGCGCGCCGTGGCGCTGGACAGCCCGGCGCTCAGTTTCGCGGCTGTGATCGACCATCTCGCGGCACAGGGGGACAAGCCCCTGCGCGGCCTCATCGCCTGGACCGCCCGACAGATCCTGCCCTTCCAGTCGCCTCTGCCCCTCGCCGAGGCCGAGGTCGGCGCGACCTTCCAGGCCTTTGCCGGCCCCCTGTTCATCGCCCATGGGACGGGCGACCGCATCGTGCCGGTCGGACCAAGCCAGGCGCTGGCCGGCGCTCGGTCGGCGCCGACCGTCAGCCTCTGGACAGAGGCCGACCATCTCGGCTCTTATGCCGAGGATCCGGACGCCTACCGCGCCGCCTTCGCCGACTTCCTCGACCGCCTCGCCCCCTGACGACCGCCGATCCGCCCATGCCCTACGAATGGCTTCCTGCCGATGGCCCGGAACAGCGCCTGCACCTCTGGCCGCACCGCTCGCTGACCCAGCGCGGCTTCGTCTGGTTCATCGGCGCGACCGCCGCCCTGATCGCCGTGCCGCTGATCGCCACCATCGGCAGCCCGGTGCTCTGGGCGCTGCTGCCCTTCCTCGTGGCAGCGGTCTGGGCGATCTGGTTCGCGCTGCGCAAGAACGGCCGCGACCGCGACATCGTCGAGGATCTGGTCCTCAGCCCCGGCCAGGTCACGCTGACCCGCCACGGGCCGGGGGGCCGCCGCCAGGACTGGCAGGCCAACACCTACTGGCTGCGGGTGACGCTGCACAGGACCGGCGGCCCGGTTCCGAACTACCTGACGCTGAAGGGCGAGGGGCGCGAGGTCGAACTTGGCCCCTTTCTCTCCGAGAGCGAACGGGTCGCGCTGAAGGCCGAGATCGAGGCCCGCCTTCACCGCCTGCGCTCGGGCCCGGACGCGCGGGGATGACGGCCTAACCCGAGGCCTCGGTCGTCCCCTCGGCCGTCGTGTCGACCGAAAGTTCGACCACCCCGCTGACCAGAAGGGCCACGAACATGAAGAAGACCGACAGGGCCGCCGCCGTGGCCGCGGGACCGGCTTTTGCGAAGGTCTCGGCGGCGGCCCCCGGGTCGGGAAGCTGCACGCCCTCGATCCGGGGTCCCTGCCCCGCGTCGGCCGGCCTTGCGGCGGTCCAGACGACCCTTGCGAAGACCAGAAAGGCCAGAACGCTCAGCCCGAGCGCGACAGTGAAAAGCGCCATGGTCATCGAAATGCTCCCGTGAAGGCGATCCGGAATGAAAAGGGCGTGGCAAGGCGCCACGCCCGCAAGTCAGCCAGAGGTGCCGAGTCGGATCAAGCCCGAAGCGCGCAACCTACCCCAGCCGCGCCTTGACCAGCGCGCCCACCGCGCCGAAGTCCATCTGCCCGGTATGGCGCGCCTTCAGCGTCGCCATCACCTTGCCCACGTCCCGGATGCTTGTGGCGCCGGTCTCGGCCACCGCCGCCTCGATCGCCGCGGCGATCTCGCTTTCATCCATCTGCCGGGGCAGGAATTCCTGGATCACGCCGATTTCGGCCAGTTCCTTCTCGGCCAGCTCCAGCCGCCCGCCTTCCTCGTAGGCCCGGGCCGATTCCTGGCGCTGCTTCACCATCTTGCCCATGATCTGCAGG
>JBKBRG010000566.1:0-1890 GCA_046292325.1 Tabrizicola sp. | reverse complement strand
GAGATCGACGCGAACGTGGATGTGGGCCATGGCGACTGCCTGCATGTCGGGCGGGCGCAGGTGGGCGAGGTGACCTCCGCGGTCCGTTCGCCGATCCTGGGCAAGAACATCGCGCTGGCGCGGGTCGATGTGGCCCATGCCGAAGTGGGGACGGCACTGGAGGTCGGCAAGCTGGACGGCCAGCAGAAGCGGCTGCCGGCGGTGATCGTGCCGCTGTCGCACTACGACCCCGGAAAGACCCGGCCGCAGGGCTGACCCCATGGACCCGATGATCGACAGGATCGGGGGCGAACCGCAGGTCCACGTGCTGGTGAACCGTTTCTACGACCTGATCGAGACCCTGCCGCAGGGCGCGGCGATCATGGCCATGCACCAGCGCGGCCATGGGCTGAACCATGTCCGGCCCGCGCAGTTCGAGTTCCTCTGCGGCTTTCTCGGCGGGCGGCGCTATTATGCGGAACGCCACGGCCACATGAACCTGCGCGAGATCCACGCACATGTGGAGATCCGCCGGCAGGACGCCGAGGACTGGCTGGCGGTGATGGACCGCGCCCTGGTCGAAACCGGCGTGGCCGACCGCGAGCGGGCCGAGATCATGGCCACCTTCCGCCGCGCCGCGCTGATGTTGGTCAACACGGGCTGAAACCGGACGAGATGCGGGGCGCGGCCCCCCAACCCCATCCCCTTCCCACGGCGGGGGAGGGGGCGCTTCAGATGCGCCCTTCGCGCAGGGCCTCGACCTTGGTGCGCAGGCCAAGGTCGGCGATGAGGACGCGGCCCACGGCCACCAGTTCCTCGCGCAGGTCCGGGGGCAGGATCTGGGTGCGCCGGTAGAAGTGGTCGATCTCCTCGGGGCTGGCCTCGGCGAGGAAGCCCTGAAGCTCGGGCCGGAACTGGTAGGCCCCCTTCGTCATCCGGAAGGGCAGCGCGGCGAGCCAGGCCGCCTTGTCCTGCGCGTGGAAATGCAGCAGCCGGATCTCGGGGTGCCAGTGGCGAATGCGGACGAGTTCCTTGTCGATCGTCACGGTATGCAGCCGGGGAAGCAGGCCGCGGACGCCCGTGCGGCAGGCCACCTTGCCGACAGAATGCGACATCATGCCGTCACGGATGATCTTGCGGTAAGGCCCGAGTGCGGCACGGCGACGGGGCCAATGTTCACCCCGCAAGGCCCCGCGAAACGCGCGCGCGGTGAAGATGTCGTCGGCGAGCAGCGGATCGTGCATCGCCTCGAAGGGTTCGAACCTGATCGCGACGGTGTCATCGGGGACATCTGCCAGGATCGCGGCGACGGGTCGCGCGGGCAGCAGGAACTCGTCCACGTCGATGTGGAAGAGCCAGTCGGTTCGGGCGAGGTCGCGGTAGACGAGCCGCGCGTTCCGGGCCTGGCGGTTCTGATGCGCGGGCGGTCGCTGGCTGCCGACACGGGCCCAATGCGCGGCGTCACAGCGGACGGCAGAGACGCGGGGGTGCCTGGCCAGCGGCGCGGGGATCGGGCTTTCGGGATCGTCGAAGAAAAGCCAGAGATGATCGGCGCCGAGCGACAGGTGGTAAGCGGCGAAGGCGAGGACCTTCTCCTCGGGCGCCTTGATCGTCGCGACCAGGCCCCAGCTGGCCATCAGAGCGCGTCCAGAAGCGCGCGCGTGGGCCAGCCGTCGGCGGGCAGTCCAAGCCGGGCCTGTTCCTTCTGCACCGCCGTCCGGGTGCCGGCGCCGAGGATGCCGTCGATCTTGCCGACATCATGGCCCAAGGCGGCCAGCTTTTCCTGAAGCGCCTTCATCTCGTCGAGGTCCAGCGCCGGGTCAGGCTTGCCGGCGGCATAGGGCACCGCGCCCTCGATCCGGGTGGCGAAATAGGCGGCGGTCGTCACATAGACGAAGCTCTTGTTCCATT
>JBKBRG010000565.1:0-1891 GCA_046292325.1 Tabrizicola sp. | reverse complement strand
GGCCGTCGGCGAACCCGCCCAGATCGTCCGGCAACACCCCGTGCTTGCGCGCCTGCGCCCGGATGGCGAACAGCCGCTCCTCGACCCGCTCCAGCTCTCCGGGATCGAAGTCCAGCGCCTCGAGCGCGCGCTCCACCCCGGACTGCGCCTCGCCCAGTTCGATCAACGCGCGGTTCAGCGCCTCGAGCGGTGCGTCGAGCCGACCCTCGGCCTTCTCTGCCGCCCCGTCCAGCCAGCGCAGCGCATCGCGCATCCGGCCCTCGGCCCCGTCTTCCGACAGCGCCGCCAGGGCGCGGGCCACGTCCTCGCGGATCCGTGCCGCCCCCTGCATCAGCCGACGCCGCGCATCCAGCGCCGCGTCCTCGCCCGGCTCGGGGCGCAGCCTGTCCAGTTCCGCGACCGCATGGCGCAGGAATTCCTCTTCGGCCGCTGCCCGCGCCAGCGCGGCCTCGGCCTCGGCAAGGGCTGCCCGCGCCGCGCGCTGCGCAGCCCAGGCGGCACGCAGAGGCGCAAGGTCAAGGCCCGCGTAGGTGTCCAGCAGCGCCCGGTGCCCGCGCGGGTTCAGCAGACCCCGGTCGTCGTGCTGGCCGTGCAGTTCCACCAGCCGGTCCGACAGGTCGCGCAGCACCTCGCCCGAGACGCGGCGGTCGTTGACCCAGGCGGTCTTGCGCCCGTCGGCACTGTTGACCCGGCGCAGGATCACCTCGTCGTCCGCCTCGATCCCCGCCTCCTCCAGCACCGACCGCGCGGAATGGGCGGGGGGCAGGTCGAAGGCCGCCGTCACCTCGCCCTGCGCCGCGCCCTGGCGGACCAGTTCCGCCCGGCCCCGCCAGCCCAGCACGAAGCCCAGCGCATCCAGCAGGATCGACTTGCCCGCGCCCGTCTCGCCGGTCAGCACGTTCAGCCCCGGGCCGAGATCGAGGCTCAGCCGGTCGATGATCAGCACATCGCGTATCTCAAGCGCGCGAAGCATGGCCGCCCTCGTAGGGTGCGCAACTGCGCACCATGGCTAGAGCCACTCGCCCCGCACCATCTGGCGGTAGATCGTGCGCAGCCAGCCTTCGCCCCTGGCTTCCGGCGCCAGCCCCTTGCCCTTCAGCAGGCGGAAGCTGTCCTCGTAGAAGGGCGAAGAGCGGTAGTTGTAGCCCAGGATCGCCGCCGCCGTCTGTGCCTCGTCCGTCATGCCCAGCGCCAGATAGGATTCGACCAGCCGGTGCAGCGCCTCGGCCGTGTGCGAGGTGGTCTGGAAGTCGGCGACCACGGTGCGGAATCGGTTGATCGCCGCGGCGTAATGCCGCCGCTTCAGGTAATACCGCCCGACCTCCATCTCCTTCGCAGCCAGCTGATCGAAGGCAAGGTCGAACTTCAGGATGGCCGAACGGGCATATTCGCTGTCGGGATAGGTCTCGATCACGTCGCGCATGCCCTTCAGGGCCAGGAAGGTCACGCCCTGGTCGCGGCCGACATCGTCGATCTGGTCATAATAGGACAGCGCCATGAGGTAGAGCGCATAGGGCGCGTCCTCGTCGCCGGGGTAGAAATCCAGGAATCGCTGCGCGGCGTCGCGGGCCTCGGGGTATTGCCTGGCCTTGTGATGGGTGAAGGCCTGCATGATCAGCGCGCGCTTGGCGTATTCCGTGTAGGGATACAGGCGCTCGACCTCCTGGAAGTAGATCAGCGCGTCCTTCGGGCGCTTGCCGGTCTCAAGCTCCAGCTCGCCCTTCTTGTAGAGCTCTTCCGCGGTATACTCTTCCAGCCGGGGCTCGTTGCTGCCGCCTGCACAGCCGCTCAGCAGGGCAACCAGAAGCGCCGTCTTGAGGAACCCCGCGCCGAGCCTTCTGCCTGACATTCTTCGCCTATCCAACCTCAGCCCGGGCAGTTTGCCCTGTTC
>JBKBRG010000564.1:0-1892 GCA_046292325.1 Tabrizicola sp. | reverse complement strand
CGCCCGAGGTCGTCGGCGCCGAGCACCCGCTCTTCATCCTCTATACCTCCGGCTCGACCGGCAAGCCCAAGGGCGTGCAGCACAGCACCGGCGGCTACCTGCTGTGGGCCAAGCAGACGATGCTGTGGACCTTCGACCTGAAGGACAGCGACGTCTTCTGGTGCACGGCCGACATCGGCTGGATCACGGGCCACACGTATGTCGCCTACGGGCCGCTGGCGGCCGGGGCCACGCAGATCGTCTTCGAGGGCGTGCCGACCTACCCGAACGCCGGGCGTTTCTGGCAGATGATCGAGCGCCACGGCTGCACCATCTTCTACACGGCGCCGACCGCGATCCGCTCGCTCATCAAGGCCAGCGACACCGACGAGAAGGTGCACCCGAAGAACTGGAACCTCTCGACGCTGCGCATCCTCGGTTCGGTGGGCGAGCCGATCAACCCCGAGGCGTGGATGTGGTACTACAAGCACGTCGGTGGCGAGCGCTGCCCGATCGTCGACACCTTCTGGCAGACCGAGACCGGCGGCCACATGATCACGCCGCTGCCGGGCGCGACACCGCTGGTGCCGGGCTCGTGCACGCTGCCGCTGCCGGGCATTTTCGCGGCGATCGTCGACGAGCAGGGCAACGACATGCCCAACGGGCAGGGTGGCATCCTGGTCGTCAAGAAGCCGTGGCCGTCGATGATCCGCACCATCTGGGGCGATCCCGAGCGCTTCAAGAAGAGCTACTTCCCTGAAGAGCTCAAGGGTTACTACCTGGCCGGTGACGGCGCCGTGCGCTCCGAGGACCGCGGCTACTTCCGCATCACGGGCCGCATCGACGACGTGCTCAACGTCTCGGGTCACCGCATGGGCACGATGGAGATCGAGTCGGCGCTCGTCGCCAAGACCGACCTCGTCGCCGAGGCCGCGGTCGTGGGCCGCCCGGACGACCTGACCGGCGAGGCGATCGTCGCCTTCGTCGTGCTCAAGCGCCCGCTGCCGCAGGGCGAGGAGGCCAAGCAGATCGCCAACGAGCTGCGCAACTGGGTGGCCAAGGAAATCGGGCCGATCGCCAAGCCCAAGGACATCCGTTTCGGCGAAAACCTGCCCAAGACGCGTTCGGGCAAGATCATGCGCCGGCTGCTGCGTGCGATCGCCAGGGGCGAGGCCATCACCCAGGACGTCTCGACGCTCGAGAACCCGCACATCCTCGAGCAACTGGCGCGCAACAACTGACGCGTGTGTCCGGCCTCCGGGCGCATCAAAAAGAAGCCCGCCGGTCGGCGGGCTTCTTTCTTTGTTGGCCGCGCGATCCGCGCGCGGCCCGGGCGGGCGGGGATGTCCCCCGCCGTCGGCCTCACTTCAGGCTCAGCACCCAGGCGGCCAGCTTCTTCGCTTCCGCCTCGTTGACCTGCGGGTTGGCCGGCATCGGCACCGCGCCCCACACGCCCGCACCGCCCTTCTGGATCTTGTTGGCGAGCATGTCGGCGGCCTTGGCGTCGCCGGCGTACTTCTTGGCGATGTCCTTGTAGGCGGGGCCCACGAGCTTCTTGTCCACCGCGTGGCAGGCCATGCAGTTCTTGGCCTTGGCCAGAGCTTCGTCGGCCATCGCGGGGCCGGCGACGGCGGCGGTGGCGGCCAGGATGAGCAGTGCGCGTTTCATGGTGTCGAGTCCTCTGTGCGTTGGTGGTGACGGGATCCGGTAGAACCGTGCGACGATTCTAGCGAGGCCGTCGCTCGCGCATCGCGGGCGTTTACAGCTTGTTGCAATCGATACCATAACATATGGGTTGGATTGCGGGGTCATCCGGTGGCGGTGTGCCGGGCCGGGTGAGTGGGCCGAATCGAGGGTGGAGCATGGCGTTTCTCGTAGTGGGTTTGGGGTTGCTGATTCTCAAATGGGCCGGG
>JBKBRG010000563.1:0-1895 GCA_046292325.1 Tabrizicola sp. | reverse complement strand
CGCTCCGAGACGCTGCTCGCAATCCTTGCCCAGCTCGAGGCGCGCGACCGCCGCGGCGCGGCCTGAGGGAACCGGACCTCCCGCGCTGGTGTTTCCGGGGCGCAACCGCTAGGATCGCGCCATGGATATCTGGGTCTTCTTCGTTTTCCTTCTGGCCTGCGGGCCGGCGGCGGCAACGGGCGCGATGTTTTCGCCCGGGGCCTGGTATGAAAGCCTGAGAAAGCCTTCCTGGACCCCGCCGAACTGGCTGTTTCCGGTGGCCTGGACCACGCTTTACCTCTGCATGGCGCTGGCCGCCGAACGGGTGGCGCGGCAGGCTGGCGTCAATCCGGCGGCCGGCATGGCGCTGGCGCTTTACACCTTGCAGATGGGGCTGAACTGCCTCTGGACCCCGGTCTTCTTCGGACTGCGCCGGATGCGGGCGGGGATGCTGGTCCTGGCGCTTCTCTGGCTCGCGGTCGCCGCGACTCTGCTGGCCTTCTGGCGGGTGGACCGGATCGCGGGGCTTCTGTTCCTGCCCTATCTCTCCTGGGTCAGCATCGCGGCGGCGCTGAACTGGTCGGTGGTGGCGCTGAACCCGGAACAGGCGAAGGGACCGGGGCCGGAGGCCACCGTCTAGGCCCCGGAATTCTCACGGGAATTCGTTGACTTACGTCCAGCGCGCCCGGCGGGGAACGCGGACGGCGAGCATGGGCTTGATGAGGGCAGAGCGGAAACGGCCGAGGTCCAGCGCCTCGTGCATGCCGACGGTCCGCTCGCCCTCGATCTGCGTCTCCACCAGCGCGCGCGAATAGAACGGCGCCTCCAGCAGCGACAGGCGCGGACGCGGCATGGTGCCGGGATCGGCGCGGGTCTCGCGGCGGACGGCCCAGGGGTTGCGGCGGAACCGGGTGCGGGGCGGGGCGGTCGTCTCGCGCACCTGGCCATCGGGGGTGATCTCGACCGCAAGGTCGAAGTGCCCGCCGTCGCGCAGGTCCGCGTCGTAGAAGCAGAGCGTGCGGTGCTTCAGCGGATAGCGGCCCCAGGTCCAGAAGCTGAAATCCGTCTCGAGCGCGCGGCTGCCGAAGTTCGCGTCGAAATAGCCGTGGCCGCGCCAGCGATGGCCCTGGGTCAGGTCCACCTCGATGTCCGCGATCGGGGCGAAGGGGCGCCAGAGATGCGCGCCATCGGGGGTCAGCCAGACCTCGGTCTGCGTCAGCGCGCGGGGGGTAAGGGTGACGCGCCCCCGGACCGGCGTGACCATCGGCGGGGCGCCCCATTCGTTGACCTCGATCACCAGCTGGCGCCCGGTCCAGGTGACGCTGGAGGGGCCGATCCCGATCCGGTCCGGGGCCTGTTCCAGGGCCGATCGCCCCCGGTCGGTCATGGTGAAGCGGCCGTTGGGGCCCGAGGTCACGACGTTCAGGCAGCAATGGTTCCGCGGATCCCGCCGACCGGACCACGCATACCAGGGCGAAAAGACCGATCCGATGAAGGCGATCAGCGAGACGGCCTTCGTGCCGTCGTCCGAAATGCCGTCGACATACCACCAGGCATAGCCGTCCGGGCCGACGGAGAGCGAGAAGTCAGGTCCATGAGCGCCTGTAAGGCCGCCTGCCTGCCGGAGAGCAGCGCCATGGGCACCCCCGCCCCCGGATGCACCCCGCCTCCCGCCAGATAGAGCCCCGGCAGCCCCGTCCGCGCCACCGGACGCCGGAACGCCGCCAGCGCCCCCTCGGGCGAGGCGCCATAGATCGCGCCCAGCGAGGCCGGGAACCGTTGCGCCAGATCCTTCGGTCGGGTCAGCGCCTCGGGTCCTGGCGGGGGCGAGAAGGTCAGACCCATGCGGCCCAGGGCGGGGAAGGTGCGGTCGCGGCATGATCGGTCCTCGTCTGCGTGGTCTGGGCGGTTTGCCG
>JBKBRG010000562.1:0-1898 GCA_046292325.1 Tabrizicola sp. | reverse complement strand
CTTGCGCGTCAGCGCTCCGCCTTGCTCCCGTCGTCTGGGGTTCAGACCGCGAGCAGTCTGCCGTCCTGGGCCGCCGAGGCTTCCGCCTTGTCCAGCAGCACCTGAAGCGCCGCGCCGCGGACGAAGTCGGGTTCGGCCGGGCCCTCGCCGCGGATGGCAGAGATGAAGCGCCGATAGACGGTCGGGACGGCCGGGCAGTCCACATCCTGCCAGCGGCCTTCGCGGATGTCCTCCTCGCCGAGGCAGGCGCGAAGCGCGCTGATCCCCTTCTCGAACCGCACCTCCAGCCCGCCCTTCAGCCCGTAGAGCCGCAGGCGCAGGTCGTTCAGATGCCCGGTGGCAAAGCGCGTCGCGGCGACCGTGCCAAGCGCGCCGTTCGCGAGCCGCAGCTGCATCGTGGCGCTGTCGTTTGCGTCCAGCACATATTCGCCGATCTGGCCGCCCGGCGCCTTGTCGAAGGTCTGAAGCAGGCAGGAGACCTGCGTCACCTCCATCCCGGCGATGAAGGTGGCGAAGTCGAGGATGTGGATGCCGACATCGCCCAGCACGCCCTTGGATCCGTGTTTGGTGGACAGCCGCCAGAGCCATTGCGGCTCGCGGTCCCAGTGGCCCCAGGCGGGCTGGGTCAGCCAGCTTTGCAGGTAGGAGGCCTCGAAATGGCGGATCTCGCCGATGGCGCCCTCGCGCACCATCGCCGCCGCCTTCTGCAGCGCGGGCACGTTGCGGTAGGTGAGGTTCACCATGTTGACCACGCCCGCCCTGGCTGCCGCCGCCGCCATCTCCTGCGCATCCGCAGCATTGGTGGCCAGCGGCTTTTCGCACAGCACGTGCTTGCCCGCCGCCAGGAAGGGCAGGGTCGTGGCATGATGCGCGGCGTCGGGGGTGACGTTCGTCACCGCGTCGAAGGCGCCCCAGGCGAGCGCGTCCTGCACCGAGGTGAAGCCGTGCGGGATGTCGTGGGCCTGCCGGAAGGCGGCAAGCTGTTCGGGCCGGGTGTCGATCCCGGCGACCAGCGTGACGCCGGGGATGGCGGCAAAATGTTCGGCATGGTTCTTCGCCATGCCGCCGGTGCCGAGGATCAGGAGGCGGACGGGCTGCATCAGCGGAACCCCGCCTCGCCGTCGTGGTGCAGACGGGGCCCGCGTTCTTCCAGCGGTTCCAGTGTCTTGCCGATGGGGGTGTTCGGGGCGTCGGTGGGCTTGGTCAGCCGTGCCTCGGGGTTGAAGGCCCAGCGGACGGCGTTCGCGATCACCTTCTGCACCATCGGCTGGTGATAGGTCGGATAGGTTTCATGCCCCGGGCGGAAGTAGAAGATGTTGCCCGCACCGCGCCGGTAGGTCAGGCCGGACCGGAACACCTCGCCGCCCTGGAACCAGCTGACGAAGACGGTTTCCAGCGGTTCGGGGACGCCGAAGGGCTCGCCATACATCTCTTCGTATTCGATCTCGAAATGGTCGGGGATGCCGCGGGCGATCGGGTGCTGGCGGCTGGTGACCCACAGGCGTTCGCGTTCCCCGGCCTCGCGCCAGCTCAGGTTGCAGGGCGCGCCCATCAGCCGCTTGAAGGGTTTGGAGAAATGGGCGGAGTGCAGGAAGATCGCGCCCATGCCGGACCAGACCGCCTCGGCCACACGCTCCACCACCTCGTCCCTGACCTCGCCGTGGGCGGCATGGCCCCACCAGATCAGGACATCGGTTTCCGCCAGCCTCCGGGCGGTCATCCCGTGGTCAGGGTCTTGCAGCGTGACGGTCGTCGCCGTGATCCCGTCCTCCTTGTTCAGGAACTCGGCAATCGTGCCGTGCATGGTCTTGGGGTAGACCTCGGCCACCACCTTGTTCTTCTGCTCGTGGACGTTCTCGCCCCACACGGTGACGCGGATGGTCATGGATAGTCTCCTT
>JBKBRG010000561.1:0-1902 GCA_046292325.1 Tabrizicola sp. | reverse complement strand
AGCGTCGTCTTGCCGAGGCCCGGTGGCCCGTGGAACAGCGGGTGATCCATCGCCTCGCCGCGCATCCGGGCGCTTTCGATGAAGACCGCCAGATTGGCCCGCGCCTCGGCCTGGCCGATGAACTCGGCCAGCATCTGCGGCCGCAGCGCGCGGTCGGTATCCTCGGGCAGGCGCTCGGGCCGCAGGGTGGGATCGGAGCTCATTTCGGCGCCATGAGTTTCAGCGCGGCACGGATCAGCGCAGCCGCGTCAGCCTCGGGAAGATCCCCCGCCACGGTGGCCACCGCCTGCGCCGCCTCGCCCTGGCCGTAGCCCAGGTTCACCAGCGCCGACAGCGCATCGGCCGAAGCCGCCGCGCGCCGCGCCCCTGCCTCGTCAACCCGTGCCGGCTGCTTCGGTCGGGGCGCATCCTCGACCGAGACCGGCACCGCCCCTGCGGCCAGAACCCCGGCGGACAGCCCGGCACCCGCGGCCATGATGCCCGGCGCCTTGGCCTTCAGTTCCAGGATGATCCGTTGGGCAAGCTTGGGCCCCACCCCCGGCGCGGCCTGGACGCTGCGCGCGTCGCCCAGGGTGATCGCCCTGCCCACGCCCTCGGCGCCCAGCGTGCCGAGGATCGCCATCGAGGCCTTCGCCCCCACCCCCTGCACCGTCATCAGAAGCCGGTGCCATTCCTTCTCCAGCAGCGTCGGAAAGCCGAAGAGCTGCAACAGATCCTCGCGCACCAGCAGATCGGTATAGAGGCTGACCGCCTCGCCCGTCCCCGGCAGCGCGGCCAGAGTGCGTTCGCTGACATGCACGATGTAACCCACGCCGCGCACGTCGATCAGCACATGGTCCGGCCCACGCCAGTCCAGCCGCCCCGAGATGCGCCCGATCATTCCGCAGCCCTCAGCGCGGCGGCCAGCCTGCCCTGCGACTGGAGATGATGCGCATGGCAGATCGCCACCGCCAGCGCATCGGCCGCGTCCGGCCCGGCGACCTTCACGCCCGGCAGATGCAGCTTCACCATGTGATCCACCTGGACCTTCGCCGCATGTCCCACACCCACCACCGTCTTCTTCACCGCATTCGGCGCGTATTCCCCGACCGAAAGCCCGAACTGCGCCGGCACCAGAAGCGCGATGCCCCGCGCCTGGCCCAGCTTCAGCGTCGCCACCGCATCCTTGTTGACGAAGGTATGTTCCACCGCTGCCGCCTCGGGTTGCCAGAGCCGCAGGACCTCGGTCAGCTGGGCATGCAGCGACATCAGCCGAAACGCCAGATCGCCCTCGGACCCGTCCGAATGACAGATCCCGTTGGCGACATGGGTCAGGCGCGACCCCGCCACGTCGATCACCCCCCAGCCCAGGTTCCTCAGCCCCGGATCGATGCCGATGACCCGCATCTTGTCCCCGTGTTCCTGCCTGGCACTACCGCTAGCACGAAAAGAGAACATCCGCCAATGGGTTTCGCGGATCACACGCGCGGCGGCTGCTGAATTTTGCACTTGCAGAATGCGACGGCCTGTCGCAGAAATACGACGCGGCGCCGGGGCGCTTTCGGAACCGTATGAAAAAATTGACGAAATTTTGCCGCGCGCCATGCGCCCGCTGCATGGCGGGGTTGCCTTGGCTGCGCTTGCTTTGCATGTGCAGCAATACTATCTGGCAGTGCGTGAGGGAATGAGCCCTCATTTTGAGCAGTATGTGAACAAGGAAGAACCGCCATGGCCGCTGTCGAGACGACCCGCCCGGCGCCCTACGGCGCCATCACCACCTACCGTGCCATCAACGCCCTGTCGAACCTCGCGCTGGCGTTCCGGGCCTGGAACGATGCCCGCGTCACCCGCAAGGCGCTGAACAAGCTGACCGACCGCGAACTGGACGATATCGGCCTGTGCCGCGGCGACATCGAGTTCATC
>JBKBRG010000560.1:0-1923 GCA_046292325.1 Tabrizicola sp. | reverse complement strand
AGCTTGGAAAACATCTTCGAGCGCAGCTTGTCCTGCTTGCCCTTGCGATGCTGGATGTTCGCCCATTTCGAATGGCCTGCCATGGCCCTACCCTCGGTCCCGTTTCGGTGATGCGCTCCTCTACACCCGGCGCGGCCGCAAGGGCAACCCCGGCCCCCGGCCACCCGGGGCCGCAGCGGCGGATTGTTCCCGTCACAAGCTTTGGCTTTGCCCGCGGCGCAGGGACCTGTATTGCGGAACGATGTCCCGCCCGCTGATGCCCATCGCAGAAACCCGGACCCTGCCGCGCTGGCGGCGGCCCGAGGCGCTGCTCTACCTCATGGCCGCGGCGATGCCGCTGAGCTTTGCCACCTGGTCGGCGCTGCTGAACAATTTCGTCATCGAGGTCGCCAGCTTCACCGGAAAGGAAATCGGCTGGCTGCATACCGTGCGCGAGATTCCGGGGTTCCTCGCCGTCGGGGTGATCCTGATCCTGCTGGTCATGCGGGAACAGGTGCTGGCGCTGATCGCGCTGGCACTTCTCGGGGCGGCGACGGCGGTCACGGCCTGGTTTCCCTCCTTCACCGGGCTTCTGGTCTGCACGCTCCTGTCCTCGATCGGCTTTCATTACTTCGAGACCGTGAACCAGTCGCTGCAACTGCAATGGATCGACAAGGACCGGGCGCCGATCGTGCTGGGCCGGATCGTGGCCATCGGCGCCGGGGCGTCGCTGGCCGCCTATGGTGCCATCGTGGCGCTGTGGGATGCGCTGGGGCTGGATTACAACACGGTCTATCTGGCTTCGGGCGGGCTTACGCTTCTGATCGTGCTGTTTGCCGCCCTCGCCTACCCGCAGTTCCAGTCGCCGCACCCGCAGCACAGGCACATGGTCCTGCGCCGGCGCTACTGGCTTTACTATGCGCTCCAGTTCATGGCCGGTGCCCGGCGGCAGATCTTCGTGGTCTTCGCGGGCTTCATGATGGTGGAACGCTTCGGGATGAAGGTTTCCGAGATGACGGCCCTTCTCCTCGTGAACTACCTCATCAACATGGCCGTGGCCCCGGCGATGGGCCGTGCGCTTGGCCGCCATGGCGAACGCAACGTGATGGGGTTCGAGTACATCGGCCTGACGCTGGTGTTCCTGGCCTATGGCGGGCTCTACTGGTTCGGCTGGGGCCTGATCGTGGCTGGCGGTCTCTACATCCTCGACCAGCTGTTCTTCGCGCTGTCCTTCAGCCTCAAGACCTATTTCCAGAAGATCGCCGATCCGCGCGACATCGCCCCCACGGCGGCGGTGGCCTTCACGATCAATCACATCGCAGCGGTGTTCCTTCCGGCCGCGCTCGGCTATCTCTGGGCTCGTTCGCCCGACAACGTGTTCCTTCTGGGTGCGGGAATGGCTCTTTTTGCCTTTGCCCTGATCTGCCTGATCCCACGGCATCCCTCGCCCGGCTACGAGACGGTGTTCTCCCGCGGCCTGCCGCAGCCGGCAGAGTAGGCTGGCACCCGGACCGGCACGCCCTATATTCGGACGGAAACGGAGGTCCGCCATGTTCTTCACCCGCAAGTCCACCGAAATGGTCACACCGGACAAGGCGCTGCCCGGGCGGGCCGAGCCGATCCCGACGGCCGAGACGCATTTCCTGTCGGGCATCCCGCTGAAATCGCCGGTGCCAGAGGGAATGGCAGAGGCCATGTTCGGCATGGGCTGCTTCTGGGGGGTCGAGCGCAAGTTCTGGCAGACCCCGGGGGTCTGGCTGACGATGGTCGGCTATGCCGGGGGCTACACGCCGAACCCGACCTACAAGGAAACCTGCACTCAACTGACTGGCCACAACGAGGTGGTCCGCCTGATCTTCGATCCGAAGATCGTCAGCTACGAGGACCTTCTGAAGGTCTTCTGGGAAGGCCATGACCCGACCCAGGGCATGCGACAGGGCAATG
>JBKBRG010000559.1:0-1923 GCA_046292325.1 Tabrizicola sp. | reverse complement strand
GGATCAGCGTCACCCCGATCCCCGCTCCCACCATCTGCACCAGGGTGGACAGGGACGAGCCCTCCATGATCTCGCCTGTGCGCTCTCCCGCCGCACCGGGCGCCAGCTTGCAGACCGCGATCGCCTGGTCGCGGAAGCAATGCCCCTCCTCCAGCAGCAAGAGCGGCGCCTGCGGCAGTTCGGTCAGCGGCGGGATCGGCAAGGCGGCCGCCGAGACATGGCGCACCAGCAGGAACTCTTCGTCGAACAGCGCATGCTCTGCCAGCGACGGCTCGGACACCGGCAGCGCCAGCAACGCCAGGTCCAGCCGGCCCTCGTGCAGGTCACGCACCAGCTTTGGCGTCACCGCCTCGCGCGGGCGCAGGTCTATGTCCGGGAAGCGGCCGGCCAGCTCTCGCATCAGACGGGGAAGAAGATAGGGCGCGACGGTCGGGATCACCCCCAGCCGCAGCCGCCCCGACAGCGGGCCGGTCGAGGCCCGGGCCAGCAACGCAAGCTCGTCCACCGACCGCAGCACGTCCCGGGCGCGCAGCGCGAACTCCTCGCCCAGCCGGGTCAGCGTGATCTGTCGCGATCCCCGCTCGACCAGCGGCGCGCCCAGGATTTCCTCCAGCTCCTTGATCTGCAGGGACAGCGCCGGCTGCGAGATCGCCGACGCCTCTGCCGCCCGGCCGAAATGCCGGTGCCGGGCCAGCGCGTCGAAATAGCGCAGATGCTTCATGGTGATCTGTGTCATATGCTTTTCATATCGCTTCGATAGGAAAATGAAAATTCCTATTATCGGTCATGCGTGCTACCGATTGGACATGACACGAGCGCGGCGAGTCGCTTTCCGGTCGGTTCCGATCGGGGCGGTTTGCTGTTTCACGCCTGATTTCAGCCAGACGAGGAGAGCAAGATGGACGGCAATGACATTGGACGCTCGGGCAAGTGCCCGGTCATGCACGGCGCGATCACCGAGACCGGATCCTCGGTGATGGACTGGTGGCCGAAGTCGCTGAACCTCGACATCCTGCACCAGCACGACACCAAGGTTAACCCTCTGAAAGGGTTCAACTATCGCGAGGAAGTCAGGAAGCTGGACTTCGAGGCGCTGAAGCGTGATCTGACCGCCCTGATGACCGACAGCACGGACTGGTGGCCGGCCGACTGGGGCCAGTACGGCGGCCTTTCATCCGCATGTCCTGGCACGCGGCCGGCACCTACCGGATGGCCGACGGCCGCGGCGGGGCCGGCACCGGCAACCACCGCTTCGCGCCGCTGAACTCGTGGCCCGACAACGCCAACCTCGACAAGGCGCGGCGCCTGTTGTGGCCGATCAAGAAGAAATACGGCAACCGCCTGTCCTGGGCCGACCTGATGGTGCTGGCCGGGACCGTCGCCTACGAAAGCATGGGTCTCAAGACCTTCGGCTTCGGCTTCGGGCGCGAGGACATCTGGCACCCCGAAAAGGACACCTGGTGGGGGTCGGAAAAGGAATGGCTGACCGATCAGCGCTATCCGACGAAGGAAGACCGCACCAGCCTGGAAAACCCGCTGGCCGCCGTGGTCATGGGCCTGATCTATGTGAACCCCGAAGGCGTGAACGGCCAGCCCGACCCGATCCGCACCGCGATGGACGTGCGCGAAACCTTTGCCCGGATGGCGATGAATGACGAGGAAACCGTCGCGCTCACCGCGGGCGGCCACACGGTCGGCAAGGCGCACGGCAACGGCAGCGCGGCCAATCTCGGCCCCGAGCCGGAAGGCGCCGACATCTCGGAACAGGGCCTGGGCTGGATGAACCACAAGACCCGCTCGATCGGCCGCGACACCGTGACCTCCGGCATCGAGGGCGCCTGGACCACCCACCCGACCAAGTGGGACGGCGGCTATTTCCACCTGCTGCTGAACTACGACTGGGAACTGGTGAAATCGCCCGCC
>JBKBRG010000558.1:0-1926 GCA_046292325.1 Tabrizicola sp. | reverse complement strand
CTGCTGAAGAAGCCCCTGCCGGTGGTCGGCGGCGCCCCCTGGGCGGCGGATGTGGTCGCGGCTGCCCCTCGTCCAGGCCAGAACCGCGGGCAGAGGCCGCAACGGCAGGGCGGACAGAAACCGGGCTCCAAGCCCCCGGCGCCGGCTCAGCGCGCGGGACAGAAGCCGCGGCCGGGCGCTGCAGCGGCCAAACCCCAGGGCGGCAGCTTCGCGCCGCGCCGCCCCGAAGGCCAGAAGCGTCGGCCGGGCTGAGCCTCAGCCCACCTCCTCTTCGAGGTTCAGCTTCATTTCCAGCAGCACCTGCTGGATCGCCAGCGTCTCGCGCAGAAGGCGCTTGGCCTCGTTGACGGAAATCTTCCCGTCGCCGATGGCCTGGTTATACTCGGCCATCAGGATTCCGAACCGCTGCGCCAGGGCCACGACATCGTGGTTCACCCCGGAACTGGTCGAATTGCGCCGTTCGCCGTCGTAGGACAGCGTGATCCCCCGCAGGTCGGCCAGCGCGGCCGTGACATGCGGAAACCGGCTGGCGCCTTCCAGCGCGGCCACCACGTCGATCGGCATGAAACGGTCGTCGTGTTCGTCGCTGTCGGAATAGTAGCGGCCCAGCGTCGCCTTGGACTTGCCGGTCAACTCGCAGGCCGCCTCGATCCCCACATCCTTGACCAGCGCCTCGGTGTGTTTCTTCAGGTAGGACGCGACAGACATCACCAACTCCACTGCCTTGCCCCGGCGCCAAGCCCCGGGGAAACCCTTCTTTTTTTTCCCATTAATCGGATGGGAAGGCTTTGTCATGGATAAAGCGGTTCCGGGCAACCGGAACGTTAGCGAGTGGCCGATGTCCCCAGCATCGGCAAGGGTGGGGCCCGCCGCATCATTCCTTCAAAGGGGTGACGGCGGTGCCGACGAAACGCGGCGGGCCCGTGTTAACCAGTAGGCGGATCGGATCCGCGCAGGTGTTTGTCCCGTTCCGGGCCTTCAGTCCCGCCCTTCGTATGGTATCCTTGGGTAAACCGGGTCGCGCTTGGCGTCTTGCAGCGCGGCCCGGTCATCGGCTAGGGCTTCGCGGCATGGCCAAGCTCTATTTCCACTATTCGACGATGAACGCGGGGAAATCGACCGCGCTGCTGCAAGCCTCGCACAACTACCGCGAGCGGGGGATGCAGACCTATCTCATCACCGCGCGCCTCGACCATCGCGCCGGCCAGGGCCGCATCGCCAGCCGCATCGGCATCGGCGAGGATGCCGATACCTTCTCGCCCGACGAGGACATGTTCGAAAAGCTGAAGTCGCGCATCGCGGTCGGGCCCGTCGCCTGCGTTTTCATCGACGAGGCGCAGTTCCTGTCCAAGCCGCAGGTCTGGCAGCTGGCCCGCGCGGTGGATGACCTGGGCGTGCCCGTGATGTGCTACGGGCTGCGCGTTGACTTCCAGGGCAACCTGTTTCCCGGCTCGGCCGCCCTTCTGGCCTGGGCCGACGAGATGCGCGAGGTGCGCACGATCTGCCACTGCGGCAAGAAGGCCACCATGGTCATCCGCCGCGGCCCCGACGGGCGGGCGCTGACGGACGGCGAACAGGTGGTGATCGGCGGGAACGAGACCTACGTCAGCCTCTGCCGCCGTCACTGGCGCGAGGCCGTCGGAGACTGATCCAGCGACGGCGCGCGGGGGGGCCGGGCGATCAGCACGCCGGCCAGCACGATGAGGCCCATGCCGGCAATGGCGATCCAGCTCAGCCGTTCGCCCCACAGGATCAGCCCCCAGGCGGCCGAGGCGGGCAGGATCACATATTCGAACACCGACACCCGCGAGGCTTCGGCGATCTGGTAGGCCTTCACGATCATGCCCACGCCCAGCAGGGAACCGGCCGCCTGCACGAAGGTCCACCACAGGAAGTCCCCCGTCGGCCAGACCGGCCCGCGCAGCA